>JANLID010000220.1 GCA_024654105.1 Gallionella sp.
TATCGCGCATCCTCAAGCGTGACATCGACGTGGTAGTGGTCACCGAAGGGCAGTTGCTGGAAAGCATCGATCGCGGCTATCGGCGCACCGAAGAAATCACCGGTCTGGCGCGCGAACTCAGCGAAGACCTGGGCGATACTTACGTCGATTTTGGCGTGCTGACCAATACCGTTGGCGCGGAAGAAGCGCCGGTGGTCAAGCTGTTGCAAACCATGTTCGATGATGCAACCCAGGTGCGCGCATCGGATATTCACATCGAACCGCAGGAGGGAAAGCTGATAATCCGCTTCCGCATCGATGGCGCGCTGCACCTGCAAATGGAAACCGACAATAAAATCGCGCCCGCACTGGTGTTGCGTCTCAAATTGATGTCCGGCCTGGATATTTCAGAAAAACGCCTGCCTCAGGATGGACGCTTCCAGGTGCGGGTGCGCGACCAGCGCGTGGACGTGCGTATCGCCACCTGTCCCACCCAGTATGGCGAATCGGTGGTGATGCGCCTGTTACGCCAGGACGGCGGAATGACTTCCCTGGACAAGCTGGGTATGCAGCCGGATATGCTGAAACGCTTCCGCGAAATCATCCGGCGCAGCAACGGCATGGTGCTGGTCACCGGACCGACCGGCAGCGGCAAGACCACCACGCTGTATGCCGCGCTGGCCGAAATCAACACCATCGAGCAGAAGATCATCACCGTGGAAGACCCGGTGGAATATCGTCTGCCCGGCATCAATCAGGTGCAGGTCAATGAAAAAATCGACCTGACTTTTTCACGCGTGTTGCGTTCCGCATTGCGCCAGGACCCGGACGTGATACTGGTCGGCGAAATGCGCGATGCGGAAACCGCGCAGATCGGCCTGCGCGCCGCGATGACCGGCCACCTGGTATTTTCCACCCTGCACACCCGCGATGCGGCCGGTACGCTGTTTCGCCTGGTGGACATGGGTACGCCGCGCTTCATGGTCGCTTCCTCGGTGCAGGCGGTGGTCGCGCAGCGACTGCTGCGGCGCGTCTGCGAAAGCTGCAGCGAGGCGCACCTTCCCACGCCACAGGAAAGCGAGTGGTTGAAGACCGAGGGCGTGCTGCCCGAGCAGTGGGGTGGCTTGTTGCACGGGCGCGGCTGCTCGCATTGCAATGGCACCGGTTATCGCGGCCGCATGGGCGTATATGAAATGCTGGAAATGGGGCGCGAGATGGTCGAGGCCGCCGCGCATGAGAGCGCAGGCCACTTCATGCAGGTAGCACGCGAACACATGCGCGGCAAGACTGTACTCGATCACGCCCTGGAACAAATGAAGCAGGGGCACACTACAGTGGCTGAAGTGATGCGCATCAGCAACCAGGTTGAAGATTAATGGCTGTTTTTGCCTACAAAGGCCGCAACAAACGTGGCGATCAGGTGGAAGGTACGCTGGACGGCAGTGACAGCGGCGCAATTGCCGACCAACTGATGAACACCGGCATCACGCCGACCGACATCAAAGCGTTTCGCGGCATAACGGGCGGCGAGGTACGCAAGCCGGACTGGCTCAAGCGTCTGCTCACCGAAAAGCCCATTACCCCGATGGACCTGCAACTGTTCAGCCGCCAGATGTACACCCTGCTCAAGGCCGGTGTGCCGATCATGCGCGCGTTGGCGGGTTTGCAGGAATCCACGCAGAATTTGACTTTTGCCGCGATGATCCAGGATCTGCGCGAAAGCCTCGACAGCGGGCGCGAACTGAGTGCCGCGCTGCGCCGCCATCCCAAGATTTTTTCGCCGTTCTATGTCAGCATGGTGCAGATTGGCGAGATGACCGGCATGCTGGACGAAACATTCATCCGGCTGCACGACCATCTGGAATTTGAGCGCGACATGCGCGAGCGCATCAAAACCGCCATGCGCTACCCCAGCTTTGTGATATTGGCGATGGTGATTGCCATCATCGTCATCAATCTGTTCGTGATTCCCGCTTTCGCCAAGGTATACGCAGGCTTCCACGCCGAACTGCCGGTCATCACCAAAATGCTGATCGGTTTTTCCGGCTTCATGGTGAGCTACTGGATGTTGATGCTGGCGATACTGATTGGCGCGATGCTGGGATTCCGTTTCTACATCAATACGCCGGACGGCCGCTACAAGTGGGACAGATACAAATTCAAGTTGCCGATTGCCGGCAAGATCATTCTCAAGGCCACGCTGGCGCGATTCGCACGCAGCCTGGCGCTGTCCTTCAAGAGCGGGATGCCCATTCTGCAAGGCATGAATGTGGTCAGTATGGTGGTGGATAATGAATTCATGCGCAGCCGCATCGAGCAGATGCGCGATGGCGTGGAGCGCGGCGAAAGCATCCTGCGCACTGCCGTTGCTGCCGGCGTGTTCAACCCGGTGGTACTGCAAATGATTGCGGTCGGCGAAGAAACCGGCGACATGGATGGCCTGATGTTCGAAATCGCCGCCATGTACGAGCGCGAAGTCGAGTACGAAGTGAAGACGCTTAGCTCACAGATTGAGCCCGTCCTGATCGTCACGCTTGGCATCATGGTGTTGATCCTCGCGCTCGGCGTATTCCTGCCGATGTGGGACCTCGGCAAAGCGGCGATGCACCGATGAACATCAGAGGACAGAGGGCAGAAGGCGGAAGACAGATTCTTGTCCGCGCTCCGCACGGGCTGTTGAAAAAACGCGGCGCAGCCGCAACAAAACGAGCCGAAGGCGAGTTTCGAGGAACGGCCAAACCTCAGCCTTCTGTCTTCCGTCCTCAGTCC
>JANLID010000032.1 GCA_024654105.1 Gallionella sp.
GTTTGCAGTCCTGATGAAAAAAATGATCGTTGTTATTGGCTCTGTTTCAGCTTGACGACCCCGAGTAAGCGTCCGGTAAGATCGTCGGTGAACGCCGACAGTGCGCGGTCATGCTCCATTGGGAGCTCTTCCTCGAAGGTCTCTCTGACCGCAGCCTGAACGTCGTCTCGCGTCACCGGATTTTTCTTCCCGGAAACGACATTGGCCTCAAACCGTCGGTCCAAGGCTTTTTTGACGATGCCGTCGCCGATTAAAGCACCGGAAACCAGGTGATGGAGACAAAAATCCATGTTGGTGACCTCCGCCTTGTCCGGCTCCTGCACTGTGATTCGGTACAACGACAACTTCGGATCATATAGAAGCTCACAGGCATACTCGGCGATGGATTCGCACGTCTCTCCTTCAGGGAGCGGAACGCGCTTCAGATGGATCGCAAAAATCTCTTGGGTAGTATCGCGATCCGGCCGCTGGATGTAGATCTTGCGATCGACCCGAGGCGGACGCATCAATGCTTCGTCCATCATGTCCCACCTGTTGGTAGCCATAATAACGATTGCTGTGGTCTTGTTCAGACGCGTCAACAGAGTCAGGACGAGGGGATCTGTGTGGTCAGAGCTGATGCCCGAACCGCGCTTCTTCCCGATCGCCTCGGCTTCATCGATGAAGATAATCGCCGGGAAGCCATGCTGCTTGAAATGCCTTTCCGCATCGTCGAAGATAGCGTTGAGGATTGCTTCAGAGACACCGACTCTAGGACGGTAGATCTCAGGTCCGTTGACGATGAAGTAGCCGGACTGCATCGCTTGCTCACCGTACCGCTCCATCATCGAATACGCACTTGCCTCAGCGAGCATCCCTTTGCCCATCCCCGGCAGACTCAAGAGCAAGATTCCCCTGGTGGGACGCAGGCCGAGATGTTCAGCAAACTCCCGATGCGTGATCATCGCTTCGATGGCATTGCGGAGAAGCTGTTTTTCTCGCTTCAACCCGCCAATGTCATTCCAGGTGACCTTTGGGATCTCGCGAAGCCGAAATCCGACATTATGCTTCCCCAGATTGTAGACCGCCACATTGCTGGTGGGATCTACGATCACTTTGTCTCCGGCTTCGAGCGGTGGCTGGAGATTTGGCGCGACGAGGACACGGCGTTCCTGCTGTGCAAATTCGACGATGCACGTGCCATCATCAGCCACGCTGAGTACATTCACCTGCTGACCGGCGAGAGAACGAGTCCCCTTCCCGATGATCTGCATCGTGGCGATGTTCAGCTTCACCGTGTCGGCGATGGCTAGCTCCATCTTGTCCGGTATCAATACTTCGATAATGCGTCCTTCACATGCGACAATTGCGGCTTTCCGGTCGTCAACGACGAGTTCAAGCAACTCCTTGGGATCACCCTTTGGAAACTTGAGCGACGCTCCGTCGTGGAAAAGGATGATGGTCGCCTTCTGTTCCGGTGGATCATTGGCCAGCTTGTAGCCGACAGTGTTCACACGCTTGGGATGCGCGGAACTCGCTGTGACCCGAACGCGATTAAAGCGTCCCGAGCTGGTGAGGTGGTCGGGATTCGGCGAAATTACTGACAACACGGTTCCATAGACTCGAGTGTCGTCGGCCATGTCGACAAGCGTTTCAGCGGCTTCGACATACGCGTGCGTGAGTTCTCCCAGTGCCTGGTCGGTATCGGAATCATGGATAGGGTCAGATGCGGTTTCTTCGTCGTCCCGATAGTCTCTGCCCATGTCCTGAACTAACCGGCTCAAGCTTTCACTGGTATTCCCCAAAATCCTTGTGATAGACTGCCCGAACGTCTCGCGAGGAGGTTTTCCCTGATCACGGCCGTTTGCCATGACTTGTATCCTTTCTTTGAAGTTAATGTTCTATTTGTATTTTCCATACTTTTTATCATATTTACGTCATCTTGTCAAGGGTAATAAAAATAAAAAAACTGCCCCGCGCTCAGATGAGCACAGGGCAGGCTAAAGGTGAAAGGACAATATTGTTTAGAGTTCGTGGAACATACTTTCAATTTCTCCCACGAATTCCAGAAACTTCGGATCTTTGTACAGATCCGTCCTCCACGCCAACCCCAGAGCCACGAGATCGAAGGTATACTTGATCCGTGCCCCAGGAACAGGATTGTGCGTAGCCGGATCGAAATCCCGGCCTACGAGCAACAAGCGGTCGGACGAGCACACAGCTGCCGACACGTCGTGGGTGATGATGATTGCGGTGTTCTTTTCATCCTCGTTGACGATCTCCTTGACCACCGCGATGGTCTCTTCGCGCATGAGCGGGTCAAGACCGGAAAATGGTTCATCAAAGACGATGAAGTACTCGCTGCAGAGCACCTGCTGGATGATCGAGACGCGCTGTCGCTGACCTCCGGAGAGTTCACGCGGCCACTGCTTGGCGCACTGAGCGATCTTGAATCGCTCCAGATATGCCATCGCTTTGTCGCGGGCTTTAGCTCGGCTTAAGCCAACCTGACGGCCTGCGAGGACGAGATTCGCGATGACGGTGCGGTCTTCGAAGAGCGGGTAATTCTGAAATACAAATCCGACAATACCCGCCTTTGTCGGCTGTCCATTGTGAAGAAGCACCTGCCCCGTCGTCGGGATGTCCAGTCCGGCAATTATGCGAGCAAAGCAGGTTTTACCGATCCCGGAAGGACCAAGTAATCCGACAACTTGCCCAGTTATCATGCCGGGTCTGGTGATATCATGGATCTCAAGATTAACGTCATTCAAGACCAGTTTTTCCGCCGCCTTGAGGAATCCGTGCTCATCGAGCTCGTAGTCGCCAAAGGCAAGCGAGACATGTTCTGACCTGAGGAGGACGTCACCCAGCGCAAACGCTGCTTGATTCATCGCTGTTTCCCCCTTCCCGCCCTGACAGCATACGGG
This sequence comes from Gallionella sp., assembly GCA_024654105.1. Classification (GTDB taxonomy): domain Bacteria; phylum Pseudomonadota; class Gammaproteobacteria; order Burkholderiales; family Gallionellaceae; genus Gallionella. Next base: position 2,907 of record JANLID010000032.1, read on the forward strand.
CAAAGGAGACGACGAATGAGACCCATGAAGTAGTCCATCCCTATTCCGCCGACAAACGACGCCAGTTGGATCGCGAGAATGGCGGGCAGGACCATGAACTTATCCAGGTTGATCAGCATGACACCGATCCCCCCTTCACCGCGAGCAAGTGCTTCGACCCCCGGCAGCATCATCCATCCGATGGCCATGTTTTGCCTGATGGCATCGAGGACCTGGTGGCGAGTGCCGCGGATCGTTACTTCCCACACCGCGCGCCATTTGGACATGCGCAGCGTGTAGGCGTAATCGTACATCTGTTGCTGGACGCTCTGGACGATTGAATACAAGGCCGTCAAAAGAAACGCAGATATGGCGGCCCATTCGATCCAGAACTTCAGGTCGTATCCTCCTCCGGTCAGCTTCACCTGAACGAAGAATACGAGACCGGTCATGCTGAGGAAACGGAAGGACGAGAGTACTCCTGTGACCGGATTGAACGCTGGTATTACGGTGAGGTACGCCATCACACAAGAAAAGACAGTGGCGTAAAACACAGCGTGGACAAAGAGCTTGATGCTGGTAAGCAGATGATACATCAGGCCCTGTGTAGACCAGAGTATCCCGAAGTAGCGCATGACCTCACCGAGCTTCGGGACAAACTGAATCTTCACCGTTAACCACAGAATAAGGAATGTGGCCGCCAACCCGATCACGTACAGCTTCATCACCTTCCGATCCACGACCTCAAGGGGGCTGATAAGATTTAGCCACTCTCGAGACATTGATCGTTTGTGCATCTACTCCCTCCTCCTGGCTCATAAATATAAGCCGAGGAAAGGTTGCTCCGCCGGAACGTTTCGCAACGCGCCGGCGGACTGGTGAGTGCATCCGTACGGATCAGTTGGTCGTACCGGTCACGATCACGACGCGACGATTGCGCGCCATGGCCGTAGCCGTATTCGCGCGGTCGATCGGTTGGGTTTCCCCGAATCCCTTCACGTCAAACTTGTTGTACGGGAAGTTCACGGGGTTTTGTCCAACCAAGTAATCGCGCACTGCGTATGCTCGCATTTCCGAGAGACGCTGATTTCCGTCGGTTGAACCTGACGTATCCGCGTGCCCTTCGATGAGCATTTTCAAATACATATTGGACGACTGCTCGGCAGCAACCATCCTGCAAGCGGCCTTACCGTCTTCTGTCAGCACCGCAGACCCGCTTTCAAACTCGATGTTGTAGGTCTTACGGCCCACCACCGAGGTGATTTCTTCTCTGCCGGTGAACTGAGGCACAGATGCCGGTGCCTTGGGTCCGGGACGGCTTTGAAGATTGCGGAGAAACCGCGGATTGAACACTTCATCATACGGCGGGAAGCCGTCCATGAAGATCTCCGGGTAGAGCTGCTGGTATCTCCGCGCGAACTTCTCATAGGTATCCTTGAAGATACTCCGCGAACCGGGCAGGAGGCCGAACAGCAACAGCTGGTCGTTGAGGTTGTTGACCGACGAGCCCCCGAGTTCAACCTCATAGGGCTTCCCGTCGATGTACGTGGTTACCTTCTCGCCGTCGAAGTACTTTTCCCAGTACTCCGGCGTTTGCATGCCATAGACTTGACTGCTGATCTCGCCGGCGCGCTTGCGCGCTTCCGGGTACTTCTTGATGATCTCAGCCGCCTCATCCATCGCCTGGATGATGCCTTCGCAAATCTCGGGGTGGTCGTTCATGAACTTGTCCACCCCAACGATATAGTTGGGCATCTGGCCGGCGTATTCTTTGGTCGATACGACCTTAATCACTCCGCCGCGCTGGTTGACGACCATTTCGTCACCAGGCAACCAAGTTGATACTCCTTCCGGAATCATTTCAACATACTCACCGGTCAGACGGCCGTTCTTTATTACCTGGAGCTTTTCAGGCTGTCCAGCGATAAACTTCTGGGCAGACTGCGTGAATGATCCCGTCTCCACGATGTTCACGGCCTCCGGATCGTAGGTGCCCGGAGTGACGTTCATCGGGAGCGGCGGGGTCTGCTGAGAGCAAAATTCGATGATGATATTGTGGTCTCCATCTCTGGGTACCACATAGATGATCCCGCCGATCATACTCTGCGGATCTTCACGCCATCTCGGCGGTCCGAGCACGGCGTCTTCACCGCGAGAGTATCCCGCCGATGCGAATCCTCTGACGATATACGCGAGCCCCAATTCAGACTTGAGTAACAGATTGGTGCCCAGGTGGAAGCCAGGGGCACCATCGCCCATGTAGGCTGCAAAGTGCGCGCACTCTTCACCCTGACAATTCGGATTGCCCTGAGCATAGAGCTTCGCGTGCGTGACGAGCGAGCGCTGCATCACGTCATACATATCGTTCTGGATGAAGCGCAGGCGTACGCCGTACTTCTCCATCAGCGAGCCGCGTGTGGTAACAATGCCGCCGTTGGCGAAGAGGAGGGCATACTGCGAGTTCCATGGCGCAACAATCATCACCACTTCAATGATCCCTGTCGCGTCCGCCGGCACTGAGGTCGGCATAGCCAGTTGAGCTGACTGTGAGACTTGCGTGTTCACGGGAATCTTGGGCAGGTCTTGCTTCGTGACGACCTGTGCCTTCTTCTGCATGAATCCCGGTGTTCCAATCCACCCCTGCGAGAAACCGAGCCAGAGTCCGACTCCGACCACGATGACGCAAAGGATGATCCATCCGTTTCGACCCATGATAGCTAAACCTCCGTAAAGACTTTGTTTCGTGCGAAACTGCGTTAACTAACAGTACGTATTTCCTCGTTGGCGCATTACTAGCCTTCAGCCTTCGAGGGTCCACGTTGAGTTCGGGCCCACAGCAGCCGCGAGGGGCTTCTGAGACGCAAGATGCTCGGTCAACTGCTCGAGTCCGCCCTTACGGACGGCTTCGACGTTTTGCCGTGCACTATGCACCATCTTCTGGGCTTCTTCCTTCATCTTGCGGATGAATTCGGTCGATTTCTCCTCTGCAAGCTCCACTTTGAGCTTGTGATCGGAGGTGACCTTCTGAAGCATGCGGATCGAGTGCTCGACAGTGCCCATGCGGCGATTCATATCGTCGCGGGCCTGTTGAGCAGCTTTGCGAGCGAGACGCATTTCGGCTTTGCCCAGGAGCAGCTTTTCAGCGCGCGCCTGTGCGGCCTCGGCATCCTGCATGGCTCTGTACTCCGGCTTGAGGACACGGATTGCCAAGTCATTTGTGAGCAAGTCCATCTCCATCATTTCGTGGTACAGCTGAAGAACTTCCTCCATGCCACCCAGGAAGGCGATGCGGCGATTTAGTCGATCGTTCGACTGCAGCCGCATATCCACTTCACTTCCCGCGAGCGTGTATTGTTTCCTGCGCTCACGGTCGAGGTTGTCAATCACACCATGCACACGATCGTAGAGGCGGATTTGGATCCCCCGCTGTTCATCGATCTGTACGGTGTTTTCATCAACGACGCCCTGAAGGACGTTCTTGGCTTCAGTGACGCCTGACATGAACTTTTCAAACTCTTCGACCTGGGGACGCTGGATCTGCTCCACGACCGCTTCCATGAAGGCGATCGGGTTCCGTTTGACGATCCAGGACATAATCCCCTGGGCAAAGCGCGCATACAGGACTTTCGCGTTCGAAATTACGAAAAACAGAATGCCGGCGATAATTGCACCGCCAATCGCGAGTATCCCGATGTACGTCAACCACTCGACCATTGTTGCGACCTTGGCCAACAGCGCGTTGACCAGATCCAGAACCTTGGGTCCGACAATCAGTGCGACTCCCGCTAAGATAACGAGGCCCACCGTGCCGCCCAATTTTTCCTTCGCGATCAAGCGAAGGTCGGAACGAGGCAACGTTGGTGTTGCCATGGTAGTGCCTCCCTATTCTTCGCCGACAAGCTTGCGGAGCGGCACGATGCCCATCCAGCCAAGCTCGGGGTATCCGTTGATGACTGCCGCGTGTGCCAGTTCGAATCTCTGGCGCGCTGCCGTTTCCTTCTCTGCAAGGTTTGCGGCCGCTGCCTGGTGTTCTCCGAGCTGGCGTCTCTTTTGCTCGAGTTGTTGCTCGAGCTGCCTTTTTGCGCGTTCATAGTCCTCGGCCAGTTTTCTGAGCTGGCTTTCGCCGTTGACGATGTCGGCAGTCAGACCCGAGACCGCGTCTGCGGACTGGTTCTTTTCTGCCTTTACCTGCTCGGTGATATTGGCGTCATGCTGTCTCTGCACCTCGGCGAGCGCGCGTTGCTGCTCATTGAGAGCTGCAATGATCGCTGCTTTGGTCAGGCCCGCAGTCGCATGGAAGGTCCCAAACGCTGTGGCAAACGCCATCTGATCTGCCTGTTCCGGTGTTGTGCCGGGCGGCAGGTTTTTCTTGAGCGTGACCATCGTGGTGACAAACTCCCTGAAGCCGTTTGGCAGCGTAACGTTGCCAATCAACGAGAGAATTTTCGTGAACATGCCCTGGTCTACTGCTGTCCCGGGTGGAGAACCAGTTGTCGGCGCTGCCGCAGTTGGCGCGGATGGCGTCGTTGACGGACCAGCCAAATTGATGCCCATGAGCGGATCACTCGCGAGAGTCATCGGCTTGGGACCAAGTGACGTGGCCGTCGGTCGTGAAACTGGAGTCATGCCCGTCCCCGTCGTACCCGTAGTGGGTTTGAGGATTTGCATTTCTCTCAGTTTATCGGTGAACTTACTCATTAATACTCCTTCTACATGCTTGGTTCTACATGCTTGGTTCTGTGTTCTGATTTCTCGTGCTCAGTTCTCAGTTCTTGTGCTCGTTTCTTTTTATTGGACGATTTTCTTGTCGTCCTTGTCCTCCTCTCGGTAGCGACGGGCAAACTTAGCCCGCCACCCCTGTCTTTTTTCCCATACATTCCAGACGACCAAATGGTCGCCGGCTTCCGGGTCATCGTCTTCCGACCAGGAGAGCAAAGTTTTTTCCACGGTTATCGAGCCCATCCAAGCCAGCACAGAGCTGGTTGGCCAGGTGATAATCCAAGGAACTCCATGCTCACCTTCGGATTTTAATTCTCCGACCCGAACTTTAATCATCCGGCCGGGCCCTTTATTGGCCGGCCGGCGGGTACTCGAAACGCGCCGGCGTTTTTTGTCGCCAGCAGATTTCTTTTTCCGCTTCTTTACCTTCACATCCGTACCCCCTTTCGTTGAAGGAAATACAGTTGATTTTCTAACTCTTTGACTAATAAATTGTCAAAGACCACGCGAATCAATGCCTTAACTCGAGGCCTCCTTTCTTTGGGTTTTCTGGTTAAGACAGATGTCGCATCTTACACAAAAACCTAATTTTTGTCAAGGGCAAGTTATTACACAAAGAAATACCTCACCCCAAAATAGTTTACAATTTAGTTAAAATGCACTTTTCAGATTACTTGACTCCGTAATAAACAGGTCTATACTGAAGATGTAAGTTAACGCAGTTGTTTTAAACAAAACCCAAAAACAAACCTCGTTCCTTGAAAGGAGGTGATTTGTCATGGAGGAACAGAAACCTTACGACCGTTTTCTGGAATTTGTTCAAGCGTTCACTTTTTCGGCCGATCCGAGCCGGCACTTTGGCCACATGGTCCTGGGACAGAACGGGCATCGCGGTGTAGCACCGATAGGCTCCTTTGCCCTGGCTGACCCAAACGGGATCTCGCTCGTCCGGTTGGTGATCGAGAACGAAGGCAACCTTTGCGGAATGATGACTTCGCTGGAACTAAACAACGGCGCCCTGACTCTGATAATTTATGAGCCGGAACGCACTACGGAAATCATCCCGCTGGAACGGCTCAAACATTTTTCGCTCGAGCCGAACCTGAACAAAGCCTTCGCCATCGAAAACGAACGCCTGGTCAAACAGAACGGTCAACTCACCCCCTCCTCACCGGAGCCGCAAGATGCGCCTATCGACACCCCCACTGACGCAGTTTCCGATTCGGCCGCTGCGTAACGCCACTCCCCCCTTGTCCAATGTATAATAAAACATCCGGACCTGGGGGGATGTTTTATTAATAAAAATTAATTCCGAAAAAGTTAACAGAAGAAACAGTATTAGAACTTGGGGTCCGGGGGCGACTTAAGCCCCAGCAAAGATAACCAAACAAACCAGAGCAAAGCGCATAGAGCCCCCGGAACTCTTTGGTACTTTCTGGTTACAGAAAGTACAGATAAAAAAACCAATAGCTACTTTAAAGATTTACTGCACCGAACTGAGATCCCTCGACTTCGCTCGGGATGACGCTTCGCGTCAGATTGCCACGTCCCGCTTCGCGGGACTCGCCATTCGGCCCCGAGCTCATGGTCGAGGGGCAATGACAAAGGTAATACTGAAAGTCAGGGGATCCCGCCGACTTGCCCTGACGAACGGAAGGATGGTGGGGTACATGGCCTTCACATAAAAATTATTTAGCAAAATTTTAAAAAACCTTAAACTAAATAAAATAAAAAAACCAACTACACCAGTAGTCGGTTTTAAAAAGGTACAACCAGTCAATTAGACTTTACTCCCAAACTTGTTGGCAGTCCTGGCAAACAACTCTTTGTCCGCCAGCTATAGCCGGATCAGTTTCGATGATGACATCGATATGCAGGCCTAGCCGACAGAGGCGCCACCAAGGTATTTCGGTATTGGCCGGAGATAGATCCTGACGAACCTCCTTGGTCTCTTTCAAGTCAACCATTTTTCCCTCCCGAAATTCAAAACACTTTGGTTATTAAATAGAATAGCATGATTCTTATTAATATCAATAAGCCCGTTTTTCAACGAATTCTCAATAAGTATTACTTTTATTTATTGATAAGCGACTTCTTTATCTTTTGGCAGCACGTGCACCCAGGTATTGCCCCGGTTTAATTCTACTTCCTGACCCTTGCTATCGTAAAAAATTGTCCGGTCTGTGCGGGAATTTTTTTGCCAGGTCCCTTCGATCACCTGGCCGTCACGGAAAATCCAGGCCTTGCCAGTACCGCCGACATAGATGTCCAGCCGGCCCTTGCCGGTATTGTCAAACCCCGGCTCTTCAACCAACTGGACAATGACATTTTTTACGGAAATCTGCTGGCCAGTATTCTTGTCCAAATGCGGCGAATTAGCATTGCTTCTCAAATATATGTTATCCGATTGCCGGTAGAGAAAATCTGTTTTATAGGTCAAACCGGAGGAAAAGTTGAAGCTAACCGTTTTTCCGTCCGTCCCCCGCTCTGTCAAGGACGCTTCATCTTTAAACAACCAACTTCGGAAACTGGCCGATTTCTCCGACAAGGCTTTGTCCCGTAAGGCAAAATTAATTTTTTCTGAAGATGTTACAAGGTTATGTGGCGCAAACTTTGTCCGATCCCGCCAGAAATACTTACCGTCATTTGATAAAGCTTCGAGGTTATTGATATCCGGATTTTCCCAGATGACGGTCAGGGCTTTTGGGCTGCCGCCGGCGTGGGCGTAAAGCGCCCCGAATTCAGAAACCCATTCTATATAATAGGGCCGGGCCGATCGAACTGGCATAATTTCCGTAATAATTTCATGTGGATCGAAAATTGCCAAGAAACGAGTTGAGCCGCCTTCGGCTAGTGTTTCGTAAACAACTGACGCCTGGGATAATCCGCTCTGCGGCCTAACCTCACGTAAATTTTCTATCATCACGCCGTATGGCCAGTAACTGGCTACACCTTTATCAACCACCAGACCATCTAATAAACGGGCGGCTGTGTTCCCATCCACTACTGTCCCCTCTGACTCGGAAGCGGCGGCTATCTGGACGCCAGCGCCATCATCGGCCCACCAGGACAAACTGTAATCACGAACGGCCATCGATATGTTAATTCCCACCCACCAGGAAAAAACAACACCCAACAAAAAAAATATCAGGAGGTACGGCCAGACCACTGGTTTAGCAACTACAAGATA
>JANLID010000046.1 GCA_024654105.1 Gallionella sp.
AAGCCGCATTACGGCATCATCAAGCACTGCGCGACCGACCCGGACGGAATCATCAAGGTCGATTACAAAGACTATGAGCCGCTGTATGACATATTCCGGGAGTGCGAGGCGCTGACCACGGACACCACCAGGATAGTCGTCAAGTGGAACCGCATCAAGAACGAGGGAAAGCGCGAGTACAACAAGTGCTATGGCACGCCGTTCCTGCTGCAAATGTCAGGCAATGGCCTGATCGCGCCGTGCGGGCCACTGTTCAACGAGAAGTACAAAGCGCTCCACATTGGCAATATAACCAAGACGCGGTTCAAGGATATTTTCAACTCGCCGCGCTATTGGGAGGTCATCAGTTATCTGGGGAGCGATGACTTCAACCCGCAGGAGCGTTGCACCATAAATTGCGTTCAACATTTGACTAATACGTGGCTTTTTCGATACAAGAATGGCCTTGAGAAACTACCAACAACGCCAGCACCACTTCATTCGGAATTTATATGAAGAAATGTTCAAAATGTGGGGAAGAAAAAGAGTTAAGCGGATTCTATAAAAACCGTAACGATTGCGTTCAATGCTGCGCGATAGCGGCAAAAATACGATATGAAAAAAACCCAAAGGAATCTAATTCGAAAAGTCGGAAATGGTACGCAGAGAATAAAGAACACGCCGTTGATCAGCACAAAGAATACAGGCAGAGGAATGCCGCGAAGGTATTCGAGATGCACAAGACGTACAGGAATAACAACAAGGACAAAATAGTCGCATGGTGGAATGCATCGCCAAAAGGAACGCTATCTAAAGCAAGGCAATTAGCGTTAATTCGACGCCCAACAGAAAAACCAGTAACCACCAGCGAACTGATGGGGCTTTGGGAGAGCCAAAAAGGAAAGTGCGCGCTCTCCGGCGAGATAATGACTTGGGGGCGAGGGGGATTAAAGCCGACTACTATTTCTGTTGATCGGATTAACAGAAAGCGCGGGTACTCGATTGATAATGTCCGTTTGGTTTGCTATCAGGTAAATGCATTCCGTGGAATGTGGTCAGACGAACAAATGTTGTTCATGGCAAAAGCTATAGTCAAAGCAGAAGGGGTTTATATACGCAACTCCATCAACGCAGTTCCTGATTCACTTTTAACTTAGGAGATTCAAATGTCTTACTCAATTTTCGCACGCGGAGCGACCAAAGAGCAGGTAATGGAGAAAATATCGGCTGAACTGGAAAAGATTGTGGTGGCGCAGCCGATTCACTCGGTGGATCGCTGGAAGGCATACGAAACCGCCACGGAATTCCTTGCGATGGTGCCAAACGAAACGGGCGACAAGGAATTCTACGTGTCGGTGTCTGGCTCGCTCAGTTGGAGCGAATGGAATGTCGTAACGTCGGCTAGCGTCAACGTGAATGCGTCGCTTGTCGCCAAGGAAAAGGCGTAAGGCCGGAAAGGTTGCGTTTCCGACCAGCGCTATGCCGGTACACCCGGAGTTCATTTGATCACAGTCCTCGCCAATGGATGCTTTGACGTGCTCCACGCCGGCCATGTCCTGCACCTCGAGGCCGCCGCGAAACTCGGAGACAGGCTAGTCGTGTCGCTGACGCTGGATGAACACGTCAACAAGGGCCCGCACCGACCGATCAATGATTGGGATTCGCGGGCCTTGGTATTGCGCGCATTGAGATGCGTGAGCGAGGTCGTTCCCTCGACGGATGGCGCAGAAGCAGTAATGACATTTCGCCCTGATGTGGCCGTCAAAGGTATTGACTATAAGGACACGCAAGTTATTGAGCGGATGCGCGCCGCGTGCGCGCTCGTTGGGGCGAAACTCGTTTTCACAGAAACGCCAAAAATGTCATTCAGCGACAAACTTGCTGCGTTGTTATCCAGCGGCGTAGGAGATGGTGATTATGGCGTTGAGTGAGAATGCCCCGCCGATGAACCCGATCGTCAAAAGTGAGTACATGGGGAAAGGCGTGATGATTGATGACGGCGGCATCGGCAGCGCCCTGATGTTCTTCCTCCTGCTTTACAACGCAGCCAAGGCGACGAATGTCCGGGAATACGGGGAGACGGTAGATTTGGCTGAAGGCTTGCGGATACTACGCAAACTCTGCCTCAATGCGACATTCGAAAAGCCGAACAAGGTAATCTTGATCGGCAACGGCGGCTCCTCTGCAATCGCCTCCCACATGGCGGCGGATTACAGCAAGAACGGCGGTATCCGCGCCATCGCGTTCAACGACGCGCCGACGCTTACCTGCCTCGGAAACGACTTCGGCATAGACGAGATTTTCGCCAAGCAACTGGAGTTCTACGCGCACCAGGGCGATGTCGTGATCATCGTGAGTTCATCTGGTCATTCCGGGAATATCCTACGGGCCGCGGAGCAGGCGTTTGTGATGGGACTCGATCTGGTGACGTTCTCCGGCATGAACCCAGATAACGTACTGCGGAACAAGGGGAGATTGAATTTCTACGTGCCGGCCAAGGACTACGGGCTGGTCGAACTGGCGCACTTGGCGCTGCTGCATTCAATCGTTTCTGTTCAGGAGTGGAAAATATGAATGGCCGTATAGCATTGGTTACGGGCGGCACGCGCGGCATTGGGCTTGCGATAGCGAACAGGCTGCGATTCTCTGGCCATACCGTCCATGTGTGGGGACACGATATCGATGTGCGGCAGGAACGTCTGATTGAGGATGCGGTTAGCAAGATCGGCGCGGTGGATATTCTCGTGAACAGTGCTGGCGTATTCGGTCCTGTTGGCCCAGCCCTTGCATATCAGTCCGAGGCATGGCATGACGTGTTGGCCGTCAATCTGACCGGTACGATGCTGGTGTGCAAGAACGTCATTCCAGGCATGGTTGCGCGTGGCTTTGGCCGTGTCGTGAATATGTCGAGCGTGGTGGTGAAGGATACCAATCCGAACGCGCTTGCCTACTGCGTTTCAAAGGCTGGCGTCGAGGCGTTGACGCGCTGCTTTGCGCTTGAAACTGCCAAGACCGGGGTAGTTGTGAATTGTGTTCGCCCGGCAGCGGTGAATACTGATCTGTTTAAGAATGTGCCGCAGGAAAAGATTGACGCCATGCTCAAGAAATGCCCGATGGAGCGATTCGTTACCGTCGAGGAAGTCGCGGCGCTGGTGTGTTGGCTGGTGAGTGAGGAATGCTCGGCGACCACGGGTGCGGCGTTTGATGTTGCCGGCGGGCGCTGTCAACTGTAAAAATGCGGCTGTCTGATTACGTAATTTCCTTCCTTGAGGATCAGGGAATCGACTGCGCTTTCACGGTGGCTGGCGGTGGCTCGGCTTTCCTGGATGACGCGCTGCGCACGGCGAAGCGGATGCGTTACGTGGCCCATCATCATGAGCAGGCCGCGGCGATGGCGGCGGAAGCCTACGCGCGCGTCAGGACGGGCCTGGGGCTTGCCGTAGTGACAAGCGGCCCTGGCGGCACCAACGCGATCACAGGAGTCGCCGGCGCGTGGCTGGACCACGTACCGCTGATCGTGCTGAGCGGGCAGACGTTTCAGAAGCAGACGATTACCGGACACCCTGGACTGCGCACCTTGGGCGTGCAAGAAATCAACATCGTGGACATCGTGAAGCCGATCACGAAATACGCGGTGATGGTGACCGAACCGAAATTGATTCGTGCATACCTTGAGCATGCGCTGCACATGGCGCGATCAGGAAGGCCGGGGCCGGTATGGCTGGATTTGCCAGCCGACGTACAGAATGCGCAGATCGACCCGGCGACGTTGCGCGGATTCGACGTGCCGGCGCGGACGGTAGCGGATGGATTGCCGTTTGCGGTTGCCGAGGTTGTGAGACTGCTGCGCGCCGCCAAGCGCCCGCTGGTTCACGTCGGCCAAGGCGTGCGGCTTGCGGGCGCGGTCAAGGAGTTTTTCGAGTTCGTCGAATCCTGTGGACTGCCGTTCGTGACGGCGCGCAATGCGAACGATATTTGCGGCAGCGATCATCCGAACTACATCGGACGTCCCGGCACGTTCGCGCAGCGCGGGGCGAATTTCGCGGTGCAGACCTGCGATCTATACATCACGATCGGCACGCGCCTGTCGCTAGCGCAGACTGGCTACCAAGCGAATGACTACGCGCGCAACGCGAAGATCGTCATGGTGGACATCGATGATGCTGAACTGAGCAAAGGCACAGTGCGTATTGATTGGGCAGTACGGGCGGACGCTGGCGATTTCCTGCGGGAACTATTGAGGCAGGATGCCGGTGCCGGGGCGTGGTCTTGCTGGCTCGCACAGTGCAAGGCGTGGCAGGCAAAGTATCCGGTCGTGACGCCAGCGATGCGCGAGCCGGGCGCGTTCGTGAATTCGTACCACTTCATTGACGTGCTGAGCGATCTGCTGACCGCTGATGACGTGATCGTGACGGATATGGGAAGCTCGTTCCAGCACATTCATCAGGCATTTAAGGTGAAGGCTGGCCAGCGCTTGATGACGAACTGCGGACTCGCGCCGATGGGATGGGGCTTGCCGGCCGCTGTCGGCGCCTGCGTCGGTTCGGGTAGGCGCACGATCTGCATTACAGGCGATGGCGGGTTCATGTTCAACTCGCAGGAACTGGCGACGATCGCGCATCACAAGCTGCCTATCAAGATATTCGTGCTGAACAACGGCGGCTATCTAACCATGCGCGAGTCGCAGGCGAATGCGTTCGGCGGGTACATGGGCAGCGACGAAGCGAGCGGGATATCGTTCCCGGACTTCAAGGTGTTGGCGGACGCAAACGGCCTGAATTACGGCTACATCGGCGAGCGATTGGTGCCGAATGGCGTCATCAAAAAGGCGCTGGAAATTGACGGTCCGATTTTGGTCGAGGTCATGATGGACCCGAATCAGGAATCTATGCACGCGGTCAATCGGCGCGGGGCTGACGGCGCTATCAAGCAGACCGCAATCGAGGACGCCTTTCCGTTTCTGGACCCGGCAGAGGTTGCGGAAAATTTAACATACTCCAATATCGGAACCCCATCTAATGCGGTATGACCTGTTGATTGACCTGGCGGCTGCGAAAAAGCCGGATGTGCTGATAGAGATCGGCACGCACCGCGGCAACAATGCCAAGCGCCTGAAGGCGCATTGCCGGAAATACTACGGCTTCGATCTATGGGAAGCCGGGAACGATGAAACCGACAAGCGCGAATCGAACGGCAAAGGCCGGTCAACGAAGGCACAGGCGGCGCAGGTGCTGGCCGGAACCGACTTTGAACTGATCGCTGGCAACACCCTGGATACGCTGCCCGCATTCTGGGAGCGCGGCATCAAGGCCGATTTCGTGTTCATCGATGGCGGTCATTCGGTCGGGACGATCGGTTCTGATTGGCAATGGACGCGGCGAATGCTAAATCCGGGCGCCGTTGTCGTGTTCGACGACTACTACGAGCCCGAGCGCGACGGCTTCGGCTGCAACGCAATCGTAGCCGGAATCGAGCATGAGCTATTGAACGGCGACAGCTTCAACGGCACGCTGATCCGGCTGGTGAAATATGTCCATCCTTCGGGGGCTGCGTGATTATCTTGAGCGATGCTCTGCTGTGGTTGATGATTCTTGCCGCGTTATGCTTACTTGGTGGCGTAGGAATGGGGCCGAAACGAAAGCGCAATCCGCCGCCGAAAGGTCCGCGCCCAATGGGGCGGTTCCCTGGCCCGCCGCCGAGGAGTGCCGGAGTTGAACCAAAATGAGGCACCAGATTGTTAGATACGAGTCAGTGGATGAGTGCGCCACTAATTGGCATCTCTACGAAGAAGCGGACGAGATATTGAAGAATCTGGAGGCGTTGTTGCCTAAATTGCAAAGGGCTTATGTGAGAGAGATGGGGCGGAAAGTACAAATGGAACTTGAGGGCCTGGTGCGTTGCTGCGACCAAAACGCCGGTTGATGAGACTGTAAAACAGATAAGCAATTTACAAACAATCGAAGCCGTCCGAAGTTGGGCGGCTTTTTCTTTTGGGGAATCAATGGGCATTGTCGAACGCATCGACGCGATTACCGCCATCCCGGCCGCATACCTGCGCGAGGACCCGCCGGCGCCGAGGTCGGTCAAGATCGAACTGACCGGTCGCTGCAATTACCGCTGCGGTTTTTGCGCCTTGCGCACGCGAGAGAATCAGCCAAAGGGCGACATGGACCTGTCGCTGTTTCGCAAAATCACGATCGACATGCGCGTGGCCGGCGTGGAGGAAATCGGCCTGTTCTACCTGGGCGAATCGTTCAGCGCGCCCGAGCTGCTGATTGAAGCCGTTGAATGGTGCAAGCAGGAACTTCGCTTCCCGTATGTGTTCCTGACCACGAACGGCAGCCTGGCCACGCCCGACCTGGTGCGCCGCTGCATGATGTTCGGCCTGGACAGCCTGAAATTCTCGGTCAATGCGGCGGACGAAGCGCAATTTGAGGCGGTGATGGGCGTGAAGGGCGCGCTGTTTCGGAAGTCGCTTGCCAACCTGCAAGCAGCCCGCTCCCTTCGCGATGGCGTCGGCTACAGGTGCGGTATTTACGCCAGTTCGATTCAATACGATGGTGAGCAGGCCGCGAAAATGCAGGCCATGCTGGAGGCTGAGGTGCTTCCCTATGTGGACTGCCATTATTTTTTGCCCCTGTACGGAAGCATGACGCACTGGAACGAGACAGGCGACGGCGGGCTAGGGTATGTGCCCACCGCGGGCAATCAGGGCCGTATCGGGGCGCTGCGCGATCCCTTGCCATGCTGGAGCGCTTTTACCGAAGGGCATGTGACCGCCGATGGCATCCTGACCGCCTGCTGCTTCGATTCGGACGGCCGGTTTGCGATGGGCGATCTGACGCGGCAGCGATTCATGGATGCCTGGCACAGCCTGCCGTTCAAGGAATTGCGCGGCGCGCACTTGGCGAAGGATGTCAGTGGAACTATTTGCGAGGGATGTCTAGCTTATGCCTAACAATATCGATTCATCGATCACATTCGGGCCGGTCTCTGGAGAGTGTTTCATTTGCGGCAAACGACTGGAAGCGTACTGGAACAAAATGCTCAATTTGAAGGATGGCCGCATGGTGTGCGAGGAACACAATACGGTTGATCGCCATCCTAGCCTGCGTGAGCAAGGTTTTGTTTCATATTCGGACGGTTGATGGACTGCGAAATCTTCATCGCCTATGCCTGATTTTACGCGCTTGACACCTGCGCCGAAATGGCATAGCATCCATTTATGAAACGCATGACGCAGCGAGAAATCCTAAAGCGGGCAGCAGAAATTGTGCAATGGGCAATAGACGTTTGCCCAGTTCCGCCGCGCGATAAAATGGCTGAATACAAAGAAATCGTGCGCGGTCTGAAACGCATGGCTGGCAAGAAATGACCGGCGCCCAACTTAAGACGCTTCGCTACAAACTCGACCTTTCGCTCGCGCAAGCCAGCAAGCAAGTCGAAGTCTCGCCGCGGACGTGGTGCAGATGGGAGGCGGGAGAGTCGCGGATTCCAGCGACGGCGGTTAAAGTGTTCAAGATGGTGAACGGGGTGAAGGCGTGAGCAAATCTTGTGTTGCAATGGGTCCATTCGAACCCGATGCGGTCAGTAGAAGCAAAAAGCCGAATGGTTGGGTCGCGCGCGAGAGACTGATTCGATCTGCTCAGAAATTCAACGAGACCTGCTTCAGGTGCGGAGAATCCAGGCTCATGTGGAAGCTTGATAACTGCGATGGCGAAGTGAAGTTATGGCTGCCGTACCATTTTCACGTTTGCCCGAACGGCGCGCAGGCATTGGCGAGTGACAGAAACAACTAAATAACCGAAACACCGTAAGCCGCCGAAGTTGGGCGGCTTTTTATTTGGCACCACATTGACCCGCTTCGGCGGGTTTTTTATTGGGAAATCGTGAATGCCTGACGTTGAGATTTTCATCGGCTATGACGGCCGCGAGCGCACCGCCTGGGAAGTCTGCGCCCGCTCGATCATCCGCCATGCCGCGCTGCCGCCGACGATCAGCCCTATCGGCATGGGAACTCTCAATGGCCGGTACAGACGGCCTACAGAGCGCGTGGATGGTATCCTGATCGACAAGGTATCCGATGCGCCGATGAGCACCGAGTTTGCCCTGGCGCGGTTTTTCGTACCCTGCGTCGCGCGCGCGCAGTTGGCACTATTCTGCGACGCGGATTTCATGTTTCGCGCCGATGTGGCGGAATTGTTCGCGCTGGCCGATCCGCGCTTTGCCGTGCAAGTGGTGAAGCATGACTATCACCCTGTCGACAAAATCAAGATGGACGGCCAGCCGCAGAGCGACTACCAGTACAAACTTTGGTCAAGCCTAGTGCTGTGGAACATGGTCCACGCCGCGAATAAGCGGCTCTGGCAGTTTGATCTGGATACGCGGCCCGGCCTATGGTTTCACCAGTTCGGATGGCTGCGCGACGATGAGATCGGTGAGATTGATCCGTCTTGGAATTGGCTCGATGGCGTGAGCGATCCATCGATTGAGCCGAAGGCGGTGCACTTCACGAATGGGACGCCAGATATGCCCGGCCACGAAAACAGTCTGCACGCTTTCGAGTGGAATGTGCTTGCACAAATGGGGGCGGCATGAGAGCGGGCGCGATGGATCGGCAAGTGACAGTGGAAAAGAAGCAAGTTACCGTCGATCCGACGTACGGCACGGAACTGGTTTCCTGGATTCCGCTAGTCGCGCAGGCAGGCAGCCCAACGGTTGCCGCTCGCTTCTGGGCGCGGTTCCGGGACGTGCTGCAGGGACGTGGTGAGACAGTAAAAATGGACGTTGCGCTTTCGAGTGGGCGCGCTGTTGTCGGCATGCGTTACCGCAGTGATATCACATCAGCGATGCGCGTGCGATTGCACGGTGACGGCGATGATGTTATTTACCAGATAATAACTGATCCGGTTATGATCGGACGTAAGGAAGAAACAGAATTTATCGTCGAACGCTACAGCAGCTAGGAGAATCATTATGACAAAACAGCAACTGCGGGATGAAATCAAACGATTGAATGCGGAAGTGTCGAGATTGCAGACGCTATTGTCTGAGGCGGATAGTCGCCCGTCTGAGAGAGAAGCGAGAAGGTCACGGCCATGGATTGAACCCGATAAACAAGAGATACCCGAATAACGGAGGTCGTAATGTTCGGACTGAAATATCAGCCGGTAGCCGTGGAAGTGAGCGCCACAGCATATGATGAGATTGCGCTGGCAATGGTCAACTCAGGGGTGGTAGTTTCGATGCTGGCCGGTGGGCTCGATATGCGCGGCATCGCCATCGTGCGCGGGCCAGAACCTGAGCATCATGTTGTCGAGCATCGCCCGATCAGTAGCGCGAAAGTTACGCGCAAGAACACGGCGCCGGGGGCGATCTGATGAACATTAAGCCGAGCGAGGAAGTATTGGCAATGGCGCGTCGAATCGTGGATGCGAAGGGCGACATGCAACGCGATTCTGCGCACGATGATTGTGCGGATCAGGTTGCCGCAGAATTGCTGCGCCTCGCTGCGCTTCTGTCCGAGGCGATCTGATGGCCGACACGCAACACATTCGCGGCCTGGATAAGCTCAACAAATTTCTCCAGACCTTCCCGGTGAAATTTGAGAAATCGTGCGTTCGTGGCGGACTTAGAGCGGGGGCCGTCAAGGAACTGCTGCCAGAGGTGCAAGCGAATGTGTTGAGTTTTGCGACTAAATCCGGTGAACTCATGACCGGGTTGAAAGTGGTCACGCGATCAAGACGCGGCAGGGTGACGGCGGCGGTAGTTGCTACAGGCCCGCATGCCTATCTGGCTAAATGGATGGAGTACGGAGTCAAGGCGCACAACATCACGGCAAAAAAAGGGTTCCTTAGTTTTCTGGGCGTGTTCGCAAAGTCTGTCATGCATCCCGGTATCGCACCTTACGGAAACAAGTCGGCACGCGGCCCGCACTCTTTCATGCGTCCTGCGTTGGATCACAGCGGCGGCGCGGCAGTCGTCGCGGCGGGCGAGTACATGCGTAATCGGCTTGAAACGGCCGGGCTAGACGTTGCTGACATCGATATTGCGGAGGGACCGTGAGCGCCGTCGCGGTAGTCCGCTACCTGCTCACACAGGCTGCGGCGGTAACGGCTATCATCCCGGCGTCGCGCATCGTTGCTGGCGACTTGCCATTGAATTTCACGCTGCCGGCAATCTCCGTAATGGAAATATCAAGCAATCCGCGAAACACCGTGGCGATGAATGGCGCGAACGTGCTGCACACTGAGCGCGTGCAGGTCTCCGTGCTATTCAAGGGGCCGCAGGGCACGCCAGCAGGAACAGGGCTACCGGGCGTCAAGGGCGTACTCGCGCTGCTCCTGGCGGCCGTTCCGCACACGCACGGCACGGTCAACGGGTTCGACGTGTTATCGATTCTCCCGGACCAGGAAGGCCCGGATTTGCAGGACGTTGCGACTTCGCTTTATTCGGGGAGCCGTGACTTTATCGTCAAATATCGTTCTTGACGAGCAACACCGAGCACCACCAGCGACCCGCTTCGGCGGGTTTTTTTATGCCCGCGAGGGTCTTTTGAAAGGAAGCAATCATGGCCTATGAGACAGTTGCTGGCGCGACGCTGGCATGTTCCGTTACCCCTCCGAGCCCGGACACCACCGCAGCCGGGTTTTCCACCGCCATCACCTATACGGACATCGGCGAAATTACCGATCTGCCCGGCGCTGCTGGCAGGAATTACAACACCAGCGAACACGCGCCGCTATCGAGCCGCCGTCGCCAGCGCAAGAAAGCCAGCTACACGCTTGACGACCTGACGGTGGTCATGGCTTGGGACCAGTCCGATGCTGGGCAGGATCTGTGCCGCACAGCCGCGCTGGACGATAGCGTATTGACGTTCAAGCTGACGAAGCAGGGCGGCGACATCAGGTACTTCACCGCGCAAGTGTCCGGGTTCATCGAGAACATGGGCACGGTTGACAACGTGGCGCAAGGCCAGATGACCTTGTTGCGCCAGACCGACACCGTTTCAGACCCGGCGTAATAGGGTCTCAACCCGTACCGGCCCGGCTCGTGTCTCCCTCTCCTGGGGAGCGCGGGCTGGGTACGGGCAAACTTTCATCCCAGGAAAGGACAGCAATGAACAACCTCAAGAAATACGCCGTAGCACCTACCAGCCGACTTCCCCTGCGTAATGCCAACGATGAATTGATGTATGCCGACGGCTCGGACGGAAAGCCGGATGAATCGAAGCCGATGGCGGTCAATGTCTACGGGCCCGGCTCAAAACAGTACGCGAAGGCACAGGCCGCGCAGCAGAATCGCATGATCGACAAACTCAAGCGCAAGGGAAAAACGGATCAGAGCGCCGAAGAAAAGGCACGAGAGCAAGCGGAATTTCTCGCTGCCTGCACCGAATCTTTCGAGAACATCACCGACGACGAACTGACAGGCGAGGCGCTATTCAAGTCCGTCTATACCGATATAGAAGTCGGCTTTATTGCTGAGCAAGTCGGGAAGCATATCGGCGATTGGGCAAATTTTACGATGGGCTCCTCGAAGCCCTAGCCCTGTACGCCCGTCATATTGCATGGCTGCACGCCGTGCCTGAGGTGCCCGGCAAGAAGATCGCAGGGGCGGACAAGCCTGTATCGCGGCTTGAAAAGATGCGCGCAGACATGAAGGATGAAACCTATCATCCCGATATGCCGCCTTGCGATGCCGAGTACCTTTTAGCGTACCTATGGGATTGTGGCCCCGCAGTGAGTGCGGGAATGGGTGATGTGCCATTGCGAAGCGAGCACCTGATCGCGTGGCAAGAGGAAACCGGCATCCCGCTGCAACCTTGGGAAGCAAAAATGCTCCGTAGCTTGTCGCGCGAGTATCTGGCCCAGGCGCAGAAGTCGGAAAAGCCCGACTGCCCACCGCCCTACGGATTTGCGGAACGCCGCGCGCTAGTGGCGGCGAAGATTGATGCGGTATTCGGCTAATCGGCGTATCCTCTAATTTTCAAACCCAGGAGGGTATATGAACCGTTTGATGGTTATTGTAGCTGTCGCAACGCTTGCTGGCTGCTCACCGCCACCAATGGCGCGGCCAAATGATCCGGTTGCCCAGCAGTGCGAGTACGAGGCGGAAATGGCGATTCAGAGCATCGCCAATCCGCTTTATGCTGGCGTGCGCAAGGCTGAGTTGATGGGTATGTGCATGCGCGCAAAGGGTCGCGGCTAGTCATTTTCTTTAGTTGGCATCGAGCCCGCTTCGGCGGGCTTTTTATTTGGAGAGTCCTATGTTGGCTGGCGCGCTCGAAATCCAGATGTTCGCCTCCTTGGCGAGGCTATCCAAGGACATGAATGAGGCGAAGTCGATTGTCTCGCGCACATCCCGCAGCATTGAAAGCGCGGCGGCTATGGCGACCCGCGCGCTTGGTGCGCTCGGAATAGGATTTGGCGTTATCGGATTCGGCCGCTTCATTAAAGGCATCATCGACTCCCAAGATGAATTGTCGAAGTTGTCGCAAAAGCTGAACATTTCAGTCGAGCAGCTTGCCGGGTTGCGACATGCCGCTGACCTTGCAGGCGTGAGTGGCGAGGCGCTGACAAAAGGATTCAAATCTCTATCATCGCAAATGTTCGACGCCAGCACGGGACTTCTGGAATCGAAGCGCAATTTCGGCCTACTCGGAATCGAGGTCAAGAACACGGACGGCACTTTACGCGGCACACAAGCCGTGATGTTGCAGGTGGCCGACAAGTTCGCCGGCATGCGGGACGGCGCCGCGAAGTCCGCGCTAGCGGTGAAGCTGTTCGGTAAGGCCGGACTCGACATGATCCCGATGCTGAACGAGGGCAGCGCGGCAATCGCAGCGATGATCGCAGAAGGGCAGCGGCTGAATCCGGTTACGGCTGAATCCGCGAAGCAAGCCGAGACTTTTAACGACAACATGGATCGTGTCGGCAAAACATTGAAGGGCGGATTCATCGAGGCCATGAACACGGCCATGCCGTGGATCTCCGATATCTCTGTGGCGATGGCGCGGGCCGCCAAAGATGCCGGGTTCTGGACTGCCGCGCTTGTCGGGCTTGGCGGCGCGATAACTCATATTTTTGGGTTGTCGGACCTGCAGAAAGCGAAAGAAAGAATCGGGGAAATCGACAAGGCACTGTCGATGGCGCGCAAACAATTGGAGGCTGGAAGTCTCAGCCCGCCTGGGGCATCCGATAGCGCATTTTCGTTTCTGATTCCCGATGTGAAACTCACCGATGCCGCTCTTGCAAGTATTCGCAAAGTGGTTACTACGTTGGAGGCGGAGAAAGCCAAGTTGGTCGCAGCCAACGCTGATCCAAAGGCACCGGCAAAGGCGCTCGCTACTCTCGGAATCCCTGACGAAGATACGCTGAAAAAAGCCGGAGTCGAAGCTGCGCGCTACCGCAAAATGGATGCGGATGGCTGGGTGAAACACATCGAAGCCATGACGGAGGAATATGAAAACGAACTGAAAATGATGCGCGAGTTGGATGCGGATGAAAACAAGGAACGCAAGAGCGCGCGAGCCACGAACCTTGCGGGCGAAATTGCGATGTACGAAGCGATTGTGCAGGCGGATTTTGAGGCTACTAAAGCAATTGCGGAAGCGGAGATCGCGGCAGCGAAGCAAGTGGACGATGTACAAAAACGCCTGAACGAAGAACGCCAGCGCGAGTTCATGGACCTGTTCCGCACCGTCGAAGGCACCGGCAAGCAAGTTTGGACGATCCTTACCGCAGGCGGCGAAGGCATGGCGAAGTCGGTCGGAAAAGCGATCAAGGCATCGATATGGGATTTGCTCTATCAGATGACCTTGCGCAAGTGGACGATCAGCATCGGTGCGACTCTTTCTGGGACTGCCTCTTCGGCTTCCGCGGCATCCAACGGCATAAGCTACCTGGGCGCCGCTGGCAACATAGCCAGCTTTGCCGGGAGCGCTGGATTGTGGGGAAGCGCTGCCGCTGGCCCTGCCGTAACGAGTACCTTTGGCGCGGTTGCCTCAGGCGCCGGGTACGCTGGGGCTGGATCGACCGGGCTGATGGGGACTGCTGGCGCTACTCTTGCCGCGATCCCAGGATGGGGATGGGCCGCGCTTGCAGCGGCAGCAGTCGCTGCATATATCATCGGCAGTGACGACGGCGATGCGCAGCGCACCGGCAACTGGACTGGTGCGTTTGGGCAATCGACAGCATCAACGCAAAATCGCTGGTTCGGTAACGATATGATCGAATCAGGGCGGCAGTTTTCTGCCGAGTTAGCCGCGTCCGAACAGCAAATTGCTAGCCTGCTGAAACTATCATCGGATCAGACAAGCCAGATCAATGCTGCGCTAGGCGCTCTGTCCGGCAAGCAGTACGGCTTTGGCATGGAACATACCGACTGGCTGAAGTCGGGCGCTCCGCAGGCCATAGCTGCCGACCGGCTGAGGGTGATCGCTGAGAGCCTGGGCATATCGGTTGAGGCGTTGGCGCAGAAAATGATTGACGCGCAAAAGGTGATCGACCTTGCGCCGCAGAAGCTGCAACTCGAGATCGACTTGATGAAGGCGCAGGGGGACGCCGCCGGCGCCCTGGCCGCGGAACGCAAGCGCGAACTGGATGCGCTGGACCCGACCCTGCGGGCGCTGAAAAATCAGATTTACGCCGCGCAGGATCTGGCGACGGCGGCGAACGATGTTGCCGCGGCTGCGAACGATGCCGGGGACGCGATCGCACGGCTCGCCGACCTGCTGAGTGAAACGCAGAACGCAGTCAATGAGCAGATCGGCCAAAGCCGAAGTGCCTCACAAGCGGCAAGGGCTGCGGCAGAGTCGTTTAAGCAGATCGGAGTGGCACTTGCGGACGCTGTAACAAAGATCAGGGGCGGAGGTAAGGCCGGGGCCGCAGGACGCCTGGACGCCCTGTTTGGGACGGCCATGATGGGCAATGCGGCGGCTTTGTCCGCGCTTCCGCAAGCCGGGCAGGACTTCCTCGCGGCCAGCCTCGCATCGAGCCGGACTTCGCTCGACTTCGCCCGCGATCAAGCCAAAGTTGTTGCCATGCTCAGTAAGGCGCAGATCGTCAGTGAAGGCATGGTGAACTGGAACGAATACCAGGCGACGCTGCTGGAGGCGCAAACAGGCATACTGGAATCAATCCGGGACCAATTGGCGCTGCCAAGCCCGGACGCCGCGATCCTGACGCAGCAAATGGAAATGCTCGGCACCATCGCCGATCTGTTGCAGGATCAGACCACGCAGATTGTATCCGGCGACGGCATGCAGGCGGTGCTGATGCATGACCAGACCGGAAAGATCATCCTGGCGAATGCCTTGACCGTGGATCAGACGGGGCAGGTAGCGCTCGGCAATTCGTGGCTTGGAACCCAGACCGGCGCGATTGTTTCGGCGGCAACCGTTGCGCAGGCGCAATCCGGGCAGATCGCCGGTGCTGTTGTCGGCGGGAACGCGCTGACGGCGCAGCAACTCACGCAACTCGCCGCCGTCAACGCGGGGCAGGGAATCGTTCAAACCCTGCTGAACGGCCAGACCGCTCAAATCATTGGCGGTAATCTGGTATTGAAAGATCAATCCGGCCTCATCATAACCAGCAACGCGATCCTGCAGGACCAGGCCGGGAAGCTAACGCTAGGCAATTCCCTCGTCGGCACGCAGACGGCCAAGATCATCACCGGCAACGCGACGCAGGATGTCATCAAGAACATCACGGAGCAGAATAAAGCCTATCCTGCGGATCAACTTGCAGCGCTTATCGAAAGCGGCGGATTACAGTCGGACAGCCTACAAGGGATTTTGAGCGCAAACGACACAACGGTATTGCTCATGCGGCGACTGGTGGATTCGATCGAACAAAATATAGTACAGGATGAGGCGGAGAAAGCAGCTCGCATAGCAGCGGCTGCGGCGGCAGAGGCGGCAGTAATAGCAGAGCGCGAGAAGGCGCTTAAAATTTCAGAAACTACCGCCGCCTACAAAGGCCAGCAGGCGGTTAGCGATGTTGCGCTCGCGACGTTTAAGAGCACGATAGCACAGACCGGCGTTGAGCAAGCGGTCGCGCAACAACAAGATATTACTAGCGGCACTGCGTTTGGCTACAAATATTTCACTTACTACCCAGGACAAGAGGCAATAATTGCCGCGACCCGCGATGCTCAGGCAGCGTATGGGGATGCGTTCGCAAAGGCTTATGATTTGTATAAGGCGATCCCCACTTACGCAGTCGGCACCAGCTTCGTGCCGAGCACCGGCCCGGCGATCCTGCACCGTGGCGAGCGCGTCATGAATTCTGCGGCGAACGATGAGCTAGTCACCGAGATTCGTTTGTTGCGGAAGGAAGTCGCCAGCCTGCAAAAAAATGCGGCGCGCACTGCCGATACGCTTGAGGCCGTTTCCTACGGGCAGCGCTCATTCTCTACGGAGGCGGCGTGATTTCTATAATTTCGATTGCTGACGGCGTACTGCGTGATCGTGCCGCCGCGTTCAAGCTGGTCAAGGGCAGGCTGTATGTCATCGGCGCGCATCGATCTTACGATGCCACGCTCTATACAGAGGTAGACGCCGATTCTTCCGCATTCGAGATCGGTGCGGCATCGTGGAATGGAAGCGCATGGCAGGCATACCCTGCGCCCAAGCCTGATACGAGCGCAGCAGACGGCTATCGCGCGAGTCTGTTACGCAAGGCACGAAAGTTGGAACGGATGGGCGACATTACTGGCGCGCTCAATGAGCGGTTGAAAATCTTGACAGGAGAATGAAATGGCTACGACTCGAATCGCATACAGCACGGCAAGCGCAGTAGGGAAAGAAATCGCGGAGTTTGTCGACGCAACGATGGACGCACTTGCAAGAGGGCGCAGACTCAAGGCGCAGTTTTTGGCAATGGCTTCGGACGCGCCGGCAATCGAAGCGGAGGTCGGCGGGATGGTTGCTGGCACCGGCAACGATCTGTGGTACGTGCTCAATCAGGGTGTTGTCGCGATCGACGTGGACGCTGTGAATATCGAACTGGCGAAGCTGGACCAGGGCTGATTCGATGAGGGTCATACCGCCAATTGAAATTTTAGACGCGCATTTTACGTCTAGCGACGCGACCGAGCCGTGGGCGCCCGCCGCCTACGCTGGCGGTACGACTTACGCGGCAGGCGACATCATTCAGGTTGCGGCGGATTTTTCAATCTACAAATCCCTTGCCGCAAGTAATACCGGAAACACGCCGAACGTATCCCCGCTTTGGTGGACCAGACTTGGCCCGACCGAGCTGGCCTACAACAGCGGGACCACCTATGCGCTAGGCGATACCGTTTCATCGGCAACGACGCATCGCGTGTACGAATCTCTTGCGGCTGGCAACATCGGTAATCCGCTGCCCGTGTCGCCTGAGACGACCACGACGAAATGGCTCGATATCGGGCCGAACAATCGCTGGGCGATGTTCGATCTTGAGCGGAACACAAAAACTATTTTCGCTTCGCCGCTTGTCGTGCAGTTGGCGCCTGGGGTGCGGATTCGCGCAATTGCGATGCTCGGGCTTGATGCTACATCGGTATTTGTGGAAATGGACGATGTAGTCGGCTCACCGCAGAATAATCACTACAGCGCGGACGTAAATTTGCAGGAACGGACCGACCCGGTTACGGATTGGTACGACTATTTTTTCCTGGAGTTCGGTAACAAAGCCGCATTCGTCCTGTTCGATCTGCCGCGCTATGCAGGCGATATCCTGACTGTGACTGTTACCAATACAGGCGGGCCTGCCGCAGTCGGCGCGCTGGTGATTGGAACAGATCAATACCTGGGCGAGACCGAACACGGCGCCGAATCGGACGCACTCAATTTCAGCGTGATCGACAGAGACTTTGCAGGCAATTTAGCAACGCTAGTGCCGCGCCGGTCTATCCCGAAAGTCAATCAACTCGTCAAGGCGCAGAAAACGGCAACGCGGGATATTTTCAACCTTCGCACGGCCTTGAACGCAGTGCCTGCCGTGTGGACCAGCCTTGACGATTCTGACGATGACTGGTTCGAGCCGTTCCTGATCCTCGGCATTTATCGCAAATTCACTATCAACGCCGCTGATCCTGTTTATGCAGATATTTCGTTGGACGTGGAAGAAATCTAGCAAGCAACTAAAGGAAACATCATGGCACTGACCCCGCTTCCCGATCCGCCGCAGACTGCTGATCCTGCTAACTTTGCCACCAAGGCCGATGCGCTTGTCGCCGCGCTGGCGACGATGGTGACCGAAATCAATTCCGGCGGAGTTGCGTTGACTGGCGGAACGGTTAGCACTTTAACCGTTACCGGCGTGACTACGCTTGCGGCGGGTACCGTAGGAGCGCCGTCGCTTTGCTTTTCAACAGATACGACAACTGGGTTCTATCGTATAGGGGCAAATAATGTAGGTTTCGCAATTAGCGGGGTAAAGTTTTTAGATATTAGCGCTGTCGGTCTTGACATTGGTGCCGGCGGCATCGTGCCAGAGGTTCTGCAAACCGTCGCGCTCCAAAACAGTTGGGTTAATTTCGGTGGTACTGAAATAACTTTTGGGTATTGGAAAGATTCCGTTGGAATGGTGCATATACAGGGCGGCATCAAAAGTGGCACGGTTACTGCGGGGACATTAGTATTCACGCTTCCAAGCAGCTATCGCCCATATGCCGTGATCGAGCTTGGTGGTTTTTCGGATTCTGGCTATTGGGCGATAACTATTGATGCAGCAGGCGCAGCAACTATAAAACTTGCTCCGGCAAACACATTTGCATCCTTGAATGGAATGAGTTTTAGAGCTGCATAGCCCACAGGAGAAATAATGTTACCAGACCAAGCAATGTTCAACGAAGCCAATATCTCCCGCACTCTAGTCGCTGACGCACTAGCCGGACGGTGCGCGCAACTGGCTGGGGAGAAGGCGCAGCTTGAGAATCAGCTAGCCGAGTACGCCGCGAAATTCGAGGCGATGAAAAAGGAAGTCGAAGATTTGAAAGCCGCGCAGGATAAATAAGCGAAAGGAACGCGCCATGCAATTAGCTGATGTCTCTTTGTTCAACATTCTTGTGTCATTGCTGATGGTCGTATTCGGCTTTCTACTGAATCGCGTGTTCGGCGAGATCGACAAAATATCCGCTGCGAATGGGAAGCTCAAAGATGAATTGCTTCGGGATTACGTGCCGAAGGAGGACTTTATTCGACACTCAGAACAAGAGATTCGCACATCGGAGAAGATGGCTGAAAACATCGGCAAGCGGTTCGACAAGCTGGACATCTTGCTCGAAGCGGTACGTGTGAAACAGCAGACCAGATCGTCTGACAAATGAAAACCGCTCTATTGTTTGTTGCCCTGTTACTTACCGGATGCGCGAGCGTGCCCCAGCTTCCGCCGTGCGAGCAAGTGCCGATGATGGTGATCCCTACGGCCAACGGTAATCTGTTCGCGTTTTCCGAGACCGGCATTCTCGCGCTTGCCGGCATGATTAAGGATGTGCAAGATCGGGAGTGCCGGATCAAGGGAGAGGAGGCGGAATCATGAACGAACTGATCAAACTCGCACCAACGATACTCGGCTTTCTCGGCGGTCCCGCGGGTGGCCTCGCCGGAGCAGGGTTGCAGTGGCTCGCCGGGAAACTCGGCGCCAAGGACTCCACGGTTAGCGCCATCAAGGACGCGCTGCAAGGCTTCCGGCCCGAAGACGCCATCGCGCTGCGCAAACTGGACATCGAGTTCCAAGAGTTCGCGATGGCGAATGGGATCAAGATCGACTTGGCACAAATTGCAGTTAACCAGGAGGAAGCGAAGTCGCTCAACGTGTTCGTCGCAGGCTGGCGGCCATTCGTCGGTTGGGTGTGCGGCGCGGGCCTCGCTTACGTGGCGCTGGTGGAACCCCTCGCGCGCTTCATCGCGCAGGTGGCATTCGGGTACGCAGGCGCGTTCCCCGCGATCGATACTTCGCTGACCATGCAAGTGCTGATCGGCATGTTGGGTCTGGGCGCAATGCGCAGCGTGGAAAAAGTCAAAGACGCAGAAGATAATCGATGACCTACATACACCGCCGTACGGCCGCTAAAGCCATACCAAGGGCTATCCTAGCCAAAGACTGCCGTGGACGCCCTACGCTGGCCCTTACGTGGCTGTGGCGCACGTTTCTGTGGACGCCAGCATGACCTACCTCGAAATAGCCCAGGCGCAGCTGCCCATAGACGAAGGCGTCATTTCGCACGCCTATCAAGATAGTCTTGGGTTCTGGACAATCGGGGTGGGCAGGCTGATCGATCAGCGCAGGGGCGGGAAGCTATCCGAGGACGAAATAGCCCTGCTGCTCAAGAATGACATTGCCGAAGCCGACAAGTCAGCCAGGGCTGTATTCCCGGCCTTCGACAGCCTCTCAGAGCCGCGCAAGGCGGTACTGGTGAACATGGCCTTCAACCTCGGTCAAGCGCGTCTGGCGGGCTTTGTGAACACCCTGAGGGCCCTTGCGGACGGAAGGTACGACGACGCGGCAGACGGTATGCTGGCGAGCAAGTGGGCTGTTCAGGTAGGTGCCCGGGCGCATCGGCTGGCCGGGATCATGCGGGCGGGGTAATGTGCAACCCGGCAGCCCCGAATGGTGGGAGGCGGTCAGGAAGGCGGCGCAGTGGCGGGCAAAGGTTGGGGCGCGGTAGGCAAATGAAAAGCCCCCGATGTGGGGGCTTAGGTTTGTGCAGGCCGTGGCCGCAGGTTCAGGTATAAGGTCTGTGAGTCGGCGCCGTGGCCACACCGAGCCGCCCACCTCCTGAGGCGGCGCTTTGGGGCGCGATCAGCGCGACGGCATTGCCGGCGACGATTGGCGAGTTCACAGTCAATTTACAATCGGCCTGCGCCGCCGAGGGCGTACTAAGCCCAAGGGCAGGCACCGCATCGACTTGCACCGCAGTCGGCATTGGCGCGAGATACTTGGTATCCGCGCTTACGCCAACAGGCGCAGCGATGGCGGAAAGGCCGAATAGCGCGGCGAAGATGATCCACGCCGCAATCAGGAGATACCGCATAATTGCTCCTTTCCTGTTACCGGCAGACCGTACCGGCGCGGTTTCGAGTAGCTACCCGTTACCGGGAAGTTTCATCGTACTAGATTTCGGTTTCCTTAGCAACATCACCCCTAGCCATAGCGGCAATGAGCGCCGCTGTTTCGTAGGTTCATAGCCTGTAACAGAGTGAAAGGCTATATTTGTTAGAGTATCACGGCTTTTTGCAGGTTCGGCCTAAAAGTACAGACGCTTTCAATAAGTAGTTGAAAATAAACAATAACAATTTGCTGAAAATGTGATCTATATCATTGACACGTTTTCAGCCTTTAGGCTCATTAGTATGGAAACGGCTCGCTTGTGATCTTCTGTGATTCCGGTAAGAAACAGATTTGAACTCCCGAGGCATTTCCCATCTTTGTACAAGCTACCCGTTATGGCGTCCATATAAAAGTTCGGCTGGTGGTCGCAAAATACGCGACCGTTACTAGAAACGCACAGCTTATGCTCTTTGATCCATTTCGCTTTTGATGCTCTTGTGGCGCCTGCATTAAAACATTCCCTGGCAATGGCGTAGCTTCCGTGGTCGCTAATAACAAGAATTCTTTCTCTATCCTTCGCCGCCACCCGGCTTGTATACTTCGTGTATTCCCGTTCTTTCATTATCCGCATATTTCCTCCGTTCATTCCGTCTTCGCCTGCTGAAGTCGTTCGCCAAGCAGAACAAGCCCCTTAATCTGCTGGCAGTTGTAAAGTAATTCTTTACAACTCAAGCAAAATTCGAAAGTGTATTTAGGCACCTTGCGCTTTCCTGCGGTCGATTTCTTTTTGCAACAAAACTGCTGTTACAGGACAGCGCTCGCTGAATAGAAAGGCTACCGCCTCCTCCATCCCAGCCAGTTCAGCCTCCAGCCGCAGGGCTTCGGCGGTGGCGGCAGCGGTTGCTTTGAGCGTATTAAAGCACCGCATGAAATAACCACCTTGGTGATACGCTGCTTTCAGTCCGCGCTCAACTTCATCCCACTCTGGGGCCGCAGCAGGCGCAGGAGATGGGGATGTGTGGCCTGCCATTTGCCCATCTTGCTGCTGGCGAGGCTCCTGCGCTGCCGCGACTCGGTCTTGCGCCACTGGCTGGAGGGCGCGGATTGCTGCTGCGCAATCATCATCTTCCTCGTCCATTGATTCGTATATTTCGCCAGCTTTCCCCTCGTAGTAGGTAGCGCCGGTATCATACTCTGTCGTCCCAAACTCGCCAAAGCGTTCATATGCACGTTTCTCGCACACCTTCGCGCACCTTTCCCGCGTCTCAGCGAACACGGCGGCAAGGCGGTGGTCCGCCTGCATCCGCTGAAGGGTCTGTTCATCTGCGCGCTGTTCAGCTTTTTCTCGGCGGGATTCGGCATTGGCGATCTTGGCTTCGGCGGCGGTGGCGCGTTGCAGTCTATTCTTGACCGTCTGATTACAGGGAACAAACCAAGCGGCCTTCTGCCCGTTCCCCCAATCTACAGACAATCCTAGTTCTCCTGCATCAAGTTCCCATGCAATGATTTCCGCTTTGGAGATAGCCCTAAGTTTGCGATCCGCCTCCTTCCTCTCCGTGCGCTCATGTTCCAGCGCGCCCTCAAACGCATCCCGTTCCTGCGCGATCATGTCATTCGCCCTGCGCTCACCCTCAAGCTCCTCCCGCAGCCGCATGTGGTCGGCAGCGTGGATCCATGCTCCGGGCTCGGGGGGTTTGGATTGATTGTCCCGTAGGTAGCGGATGGCGGCGGAAGCGTCACGGCAGATCATGTCATCAGGGGACAGGTCAGCTTCGATAATTGCCTGCATATCCAGCCGCGCCTGGATAACCAGCAGTTCGTCGTCGGTCATGGCTAGTATCCTTTTTTATAGTACTGACGATCGTTTTCGCTCAAATCCTTTTCGTCTCCAAATACATCATCCCACGGCTCAAAAGGATCGTTCTTACGCATCACGTCATTGTGAGGCGCGAATGGGTCGTTGCGATTCATCACGTCATTCCAAGGCGCAAACGGGTCACGATTTCGCATCATCGTCTCCTATCGCAGCGCGGGAAACAAGCGGGCGTTTCTGGTATTCCGCGTTGGCGATTTGCCGGATCTCAGCCACTAAATCGCGCCAGGTGTATTCATGTTCGTCAAGGTTTTCGATGGCGATCAGAATGCGTCTGTATCCATCGCTGTACGACTCCCCCTGCTCGGCCTGCGCTTGGGCGGCGGAGAGTTCGTGTTCGAGTTGGCGAGTAAAGTCTAGAATCGCCTTTTCTCGATGTGGCCCTACTGCCATATTCGATACTGCATCCGTCCTCGGCGTCTGCTCGCTCACGTCCGTTGACCCCTGCCTATGTGGAGAATATTTGATGCTGTCGTCAGCGGTGTTGCTCATGGCTCAATATCCTGTAGGTCACGCACCAAATTAGTAATCTCCTGTTTGAGTTCGTCGATCTGCGCTTGGGCAGCGGAGAGTTCGGCTTCGAGTTGGCGGGCAGTAATAGCCTGCTCAAAAACATGCCTCCAATCGCAATCGTTTAACTGCTCTATTGGTGCTCGCCAAATAGTTTCAATTTCTGATTCAGAGTAACGAGTCCTCGGCGTCTGCTCGTTCATGGTCTTCTCCAATACTCTAACTTCTCTTACCTGCGCTTGCACCGTTGGCGAGGCGAGGATATGTTGTACGGGGACAGAGATTCTTCCGCTCCCGCAAAAGTCAAGCCGCCGCTCGCTCATGGCTGTTTCCCCTCCTGTAGGGCGGCGTCACACATTGCGTCAATCCTGCTCGGTATATCCTCATCTAAGGCCATGTCTGGACATTGGACGCACATACTGTTAGCAAGAAACCGTGGTGCAATGTGCATTCGCGCAATTCGATACCGCTTCGCATCAAGCGCGTCCTGCTCGCTTGACCGCTCCCACAACACTTCTACTACCCGTCCCTCGTCATCCTGGCGAGTGAGCGCAACGACCTCGTTCTTTTCGTTTCTGGTGAGAACGAATTCGCTGGGAGTGGCCTGCGGTGGGGAGGCGTAGTAGGCAATGATTTTAGATTTGTCCGGCCATGTAGACATAACGGCCTTACTCGCTGTGCAGTCATCCAATCCATCATCTGCAATGTGATAGCGCCACACCACCGGCTCCTGCTGTTCGGCAACAGGCTTTCCAGCATACTCGCATGGCCAAGGAACTCCGCAGACAACACAATATCCATGCAATTTCCCTTGCTCTGGATTGTGTTCTGAACCGCAGCACATTCTGTGCGCTACCAGTTGCGCTGTTCGTTCCTGCAACGAGGGCCCTTGCTGCTCGGTCATGAGGCGGCGGGCGAATTCGATAATCACGTCAGCGTTTTCTTCAACTTCCTCGTTGCCTAATACGTCCTTCGCAATCCGCAGCGTCCTTTGTTCCAGTGACTCGCTCATCCCTAGACCTCCTTAAACAGCACTTCCTGCAACGGCTTTCCGCAGTAGCAGCAAAACGCCATCTTGTTTTCGCTGGGTGTACCCTCGGAAATGATGTAGGCATTGCCGCAGCCGGTGAACCAATTGCCGTCCTCGTCCTCAGACCATGTGCAGGTGTCGGTCACCGGCTTCTGCGGATCGGCCAGCAGGCGCTCAATGCGCTCAATGTTCTTGAACATTTCAGCGAATTCAGTAGTCGGCGCAAGCTCCTTTGTTTCGGACGTTTGCACACCGTACTGAGCGATCAACTGAATCAATCGATCGGTTATCGGAGTTTCGCTCACCGCCGCCTCAGTAAGCGCCAGCGCCTCGCCAAAGCCTTCGGTCATTTCCTTATCCGCGTCGTCGATGTTCAAAGTTTATCCTCCCGCCGAAGTAGAATATCGAATCGTTCCCTCCATTGCGCAACTTCTTGTTCCATTCTGGTTGCTCGCGCCCGATAGGCATCTCGATCCACGCGTACCTGATAAAACTCCTTTTTCAGCAGTTTGTGATCAGATTTGAGTCTGCGCAATTGCGTTGCCTCTGATGGTAGTTTGCTCATTACTTCGCCCTCCTGATCTTGCGTTGCTCGGTTATGCGGCTTGACGTTCTTCGGCAAGGAAATCGTCGATCAGATCCGCGATAACCTTGAATTCGGCAAGATGGCCGTACATGCGAACGAAACCGGAGAGCTGCGCCCATCCGTCTTTGATCTCGTTTTCACGAATTCTTTTCTGACGCTCGGCCTCATACTTTGCATCGCGCTCGGCTTTTTCCTTCGCTTCTACCGCTTCCCGTTCCCGGCGCTGCGCATCCTCGACGGCGCGGCGTTCCTTGGCGATCCTATCGGCCTCGGCTTGCAGGCGTTGCTCTTCCGCTTGACGAATGCTTCGCAGCCTGTCCTCTTCGGTTAGCCTGGCGTCCAATGCCTCCTTATCGGCCTTTGCCCTTGCCTGCCTTGCTTCGCGCTCCTGGGCCTCGATTGCGGCCCTGCTAGCGCGCTCCGCTTCCTCGATCTTTGCGCGGGCAGCGCGGGCGGCTTCGGCCTCCTGCTGGCGTGCAACTTCCATCCGATCAAATTCGGCCCGGGCCCTGGCTTCCAATTCGGCGCGCTGTTTTTCCAGTTCTTTTTTGTTGCGCTCGAAATCAGCCTTTTCGTCAGCTATCCGTTTAGCTTCGGCAGCGGCAGCTTGCTCTTGAGCGAAGGCGCCCGCGTGAAGCTGTTGCAGGCTCGCTACAGCACTGGCTCTGGCTTTCTCTGCCTGTGGGATGAATTCTTCCGCCCATTCGGTCAGGTCATATTCCTGAATGTCCGCTATGCGCTTGGCGAGTTCAGCGGCAGACTTTCCGGCCATACTTGAAACGATCATGTGCAGATCCGTGATGGCTTGAGTGATAGCTGCGACACGCTGATTCTCGGCAATGATTTCGCGCTCTTTCCTGCCTTCCTCGACGGCGATTTGTGCCTGTATCGGTTCTTCGATCTTCAGCAGTTCGGCGGTGATGTACTTTGCCTTTGCGTCCAGACTGCGGCCAAGTTCAAGGATAGGTGCTTTCGCTGCCTTGCGGATTTCCTCAGCGGAATAACGCGGCTTGCGAATTGCAGCGCGGGCAGCAAGCGCTTCTTTCATGCCTGCTGGCGTTGTTACCGGAAACACAACGCCTGCATACGTAGCCCGCAATTCAGCAAGACCGGCCTCGATCTTACTGAATTCGGTTAGGGCGGTTTCAACCTTGGTCAGTTCAGTGTTCATGATTTGGCCTCAGAACGGAATACTGTCTGTCACGTCATCCTGCCAAGGAAGGTCGTCCGGCATGTCATCGAACGGGTTGCGTGTATTTGGCGCATCATCAAGCGGAGCATCGGCAGGCGGACGCGCAACCTGTTGAACGCGAGTGCGCCCGAAATAGCTGGTCAGGAATTCTTGCAGCGTCTTGTCAAGTTCATTTGCCTTCGCATCGCTTTCCTCGCCCAATTCAGCGATACCGAATATCGGTGTACGGAAAACAATCTTGCCCTTTTTCCCTTCGTTGAACCCCTTGCAGCGCACGGCTTTTTTGTACAGGTCGGCACGATGGGCTTTGGAGAATTCCATCCAAGCAGAAAGTGCCGCGCCCTTAAACTGGATTGATCCGAGCGCGAGAGCATCATCAATCTTGATGGCAACGTACAGATTGGCGGTGAAGTGTCCGCCGTGCGCAATGATCCGGTCGCGGATTGCTTTGTAATTGCCTTCGGCCAAGGTGCCGCCTTTAAACGACTTGACCACAAGCGCGTCCTGGGTGATATCGCGTATTTCGTTCGAGAAAATGCCGCTCTCGCTGGCGTCGTGCCAGCCCTTGATAGTCGCCAATTGATCCAATAAGATGAACGTCATGGCATTGCCAAGCGATACGTTTTCTTTTTTCGATTTGTCGTAGTACCGAAATTCCCCGTTGCTGCCGTCCCACTCAATCCAGCGC
This sequence comes from Gallionella sp., assembly GCA_024654105.1. Taxonomy (GTDB): domain Bacteria; phylum Pseudomonadota; class Gammaproteobacteria; order Burkholderiales; family Gallionellaceae; genus Gallionella. The sequence continues at coordinate 26,900 of JANLID010000046.1, forward strand.
GCGCAGGGATGCGGCATGTTGTCGGTCGGGTTTGATCTGCTCATTTCTTGCTCCTGTTGTTGAACCTGTTGATAAAACTGGATACCGCCATCGTTTGAATCGTCAAACACGAAGCGCCCTCCTATAGAATAGACACTACGCCGCGCCTGCCCAGAAGGAGCCTGGGAGTGCGAGCCAAAAATTCCGCCAAGGCGAATCCGAAAATTCGCACCCGGCGTAATTTGGCTTGCCCGTCAGTCGCCCGATCGTTCAGCCACCAGCATCGTGCAATCGTGCTGGCATCCGTGGCTTTCACCATATTGCTGGCTACCGTAGGCAGTCCACGGCGCGGGTTCCGGTCTTCCACCAGCTTGACGCCAGTGCTGGACACCGCATACCCACTGCTTGCGCATCTACAGCCTTCTGTGCGCGATACCGATTGCAGCCAGAACGTCACCGAGTGCCCCGTGCGTGACTCTATTCTCCGCTCAGGATTTACACCCGCAGAACCCGCTAGACTCTGCAATCGCAGACGAGCGCGCAATAAAAAACCGCCTCGGCTGGTGGCTGGCTGGAAATCAATGTACGGGCACACTGTGCAACTTGCGTTGCGTTCCAGCCACCATGCGAGGCGGCTATTTTTGCCTGTAAGCTGATTTCCAGTCAGCACGATTAGCCTATCACTTTTCCGGGTCGGTTGCAACCGGTTCATATGTGGCGGCGAAAATGTCAGGCTTGCAAGGATAGAATTCGCCCTTTACGCCCCTGATAACGAAGTCCCCGATTGCTGCGTGCATGATGCCTTCCAGGGTTTCGATATCTATTCCACCAAGCGATGAAACCAAACCGTTACACCATTTTGCGGTGTGTTCTGCGCCGCGGCGAGTCACGACACGAGCTTCGATCACGACCGGCTTTTTTCGGTACTGTCCCATTGCAAACCTCCTATCGAATGACGTTGTACCCGCGCCCTGCCAAGCACGCCCTGAGCGCCCCTTGCTGCTCCCTAACGCCCCCTGCCGCACCGCTTACCCCGCCGTACCCCGCGCCGAAAGCCGCGCCCTGATTCGCGCATTCACGCCCGCAGATCACTGCACCGAGAATACCGCCGATTACAGCACCGACTCCCACGCCGGCAACGGCATTTGCGCCGACGCTGGTCTGATTTGCAAGCGCCGCGCATTCCTCATAGTCGGCCTGGTACTGCTCAATGTTCACCTTGTGCGTGTCCACCAAAGAGTAGTCCATTTGCCGGGGAGCTACTGCGCAGCCGGCCAACATCACACACAGAACAGTAAGATATTTTCTCATCGCATTTTCCTCTCGTTAATCCGCCCCGGCGTAAAGCGGCTCATATCCGCGCCGCTCCTACCAGCAGCCAAAACACGACGATTACAGCCGTCCAGACCTCGACGCGCCGATACCATGCCGGCCGGTAGTTGATGCGTGATTCCTCAAGCACCCAATGGTGCGGCATCTGGCGCAGGCAGGGCTTGTCGTAGCATGGGCCTTGATATTTGCTTCCGATTTGGACGTTGCTCATTTCGGCTTCCTTGATAGGCCGCGCCACGTGACTGTTTGCCATATCAGGCCCTCTAACTCGTTGCGACTAAAGAACCATTTTTTCCCATTCCAATAATGCAAATGGTAAGAAGAATTTACATAGAATCTTGTGCATTGGTGACATTGATACATCCCGGCATGCACCGGATTGATCTCGGGTGGGTACCACGGCGAATATTTGCCCATCACACACCTCCTGTAATCTTGACGCCAAGCTGATAAGCCGCAATCCAGGCCACGATGATCCACACGGCTAGAGCTACTAAGCGGCTGGTATAGGCGGAGCGACGCAGGCGGGCGTTCTCGGACTGGAGCGCCTGCATGGTGGACTGCGCTTCCTGCTCGCGCCAGAGGGCGAATATGTCCACTAGCCGGCATCCGGGTCTGGCGCTTCCGATTTCTTGCTGAACACGGCGTTATCCAAGCTGCCGTATTGAGCGCGGATATGCACTTCGTTGAACATGCCGGGAAATTGCTTTTCTACCCATTCAAGTAACGCAGCTTCTATTTCTTTCTTGCTGAGTTCAAGTTCCATTATTTCCCCTGTCTCATTGGTCTGCCAAAAGTCGTCAGATCGCCTTCGCCGGTCTGCACGAAACGGTCGGCGCGCTCGTCTTTGTCGTCGTGCCACTCGATAGGGACAGCAGCAGACGCAGGACTCCCGATGGCACGGGCGCTTTTCAGCGTTGACCGGGGAGTATTGCGACCATCCACCTGCGCCGCCGCTGATCTGTTCACGCGCTCGCGTTCCTGCGGGTATCTAACATTCCATTGCATGATTAGCTCTGCTAATTTTCAGCGCATGACGGCGCTTGTCGTACTGTTTTAAACATTCTTTGTGATATAACCTGTCGCTATTGCGATGCAATGTGTTTGGAGGCTCGTATTTCCCACAGAGCGAACATTTAAGCCAATTCGCATTTCCGCAGGCATTTAAAGCTCTCGTTCGTATGTGCAATAACAAGTGATAGGATTGGTTTTGGCAAATAACCAAATTTTCGTTAGCGTTGTTACCGCCATTTTCATCAACGTGATGCACTCTAGCGCTGGGCGGGAGTTTTTTACCAAGCGCTTTCTCTGCGATCATTACGTGCTCTAAAATAGTTTTCCCGTTAATGGTGTGCTGTATATAGCCATAGGTTGTGATTCTTCCTGATCCCTTTTGACGTATCTTGGTTACAAGCGGCCCGCCGTTGTGCAGAGTCCTCCTGTAGTGCGTATTGCACATTCCCTTTGAATGCACAAAACGGGAGCACCCATATACGCTACACAATGGCTTGCTCACGTCTTCCCCTCCAAAAGCGCCCGCACCCTTGGAGCCCACCGCTCCATCGCCTCAGAAGTCTCAGGCGCGAACGTGTGCTGATCTTCGGCATAGAGGCGTAGTGCGAAGGTCATGGCGTCGCGCTCAAGCTGGCTGGCGTGTTCCACTAGCGGCCCGACAGTCTCGTAAGTGCGCCCCTCGTTTATTTCAAGCATCAACGCATCCGTCAACGGAACTGGCAGTTCGGTAAGGTGGCGCTTGTCCATCACGCGGCCTCCAATGGCCCAGCAGCATCCGAAGGCCGGGAGACGGGGGAGGAACCCGCCCCGGACAAGCCGGGAGCCCGCGGCGCTGCTGTGCTCGGTACAAGCTCGAAATTCCAGAGCTTCGTGTTGGGGTACATAGGTCTCATAGGTCGTTTGCCTCAGCCATGGCGGCGGCGAAGCAGAGGGCGAGGATTCGGCAATCGCGGGCGTCATTCCCCCATTCTTCGCCCCATCCTTTCCCAGAATCTACCGATAATCGTGGCTTGAATAGGTCGGAATATTGTTGCGCAGTCGGACCAAGCCCTTTGCCATGGAAGTTGCACAATGTCCTGATAAGGATGCACGAAAACAGTTCTCCATCATCGTCACGTTCCATTTCTCGCGCCGCCCTGCGATAAATCACTGCATCTTTCTTGCTCATCCCCGCCCCCTCGGCAATCCGATAAACACGGCAGCAGCGCCGACGATGAATCCTATGAACCATCCGAGAACGAATGCGACAGTGAGGGTCATGGCTTCCTCCAATTGACCGCTGCGACAATTACGATAATCCACGCATAAAAGCGCCAGTCGGTTATGCCGTTGGTCCCCGCCGTTAGAGCCGCGCCAAGAAGGACGGCGTATAGGTACTGCCGCACAAACGACATGACGGCGCTCATTTTTCCTCCGCGTTGGCGAGGGCTGCGCGGATCTTGGCTACCGCAGAATCTGGACCGATGACGATAGACATATCTGCCAAGTCCGCCCGCATTCCTGGGTGCGCATAGTCAATGGCCGCATTAAGCGCCTCCACCAGCTCCGCATTCACGGCCCGTAGTCGCGTGTTCTCGTCCGCCAGATCGCAAACCTGCGCGATATAATCCGCCTCTGTGCGATGCCCGCTCATTTCTGTTCAGCCTTTGCGAGTACTGCTGTTATGGCCGACTTGGACGGCACCATTCCCTCTGCCGCGCATTCCTCCAGCAACGCGAGCAAGACCGACGGCCCGCAGCCGCGCGCACTCCTGAATTGCATGTTGACCGATTGCAGGACTGATGCGCCTGTCGAAGTGGCGGCGTTCTTGTCTGGCGCTCATGACGGCACCTTGGCGAATATCTGTGGAAGCGCGGATTCGGGAACCATCGTTTCTGGCGGAACGTGACCGAGCATCCAAGAGCGCTGTGTGCAGATGTTGATTGCCTGCTCAAGCGTGTACCTTCCAGCAGAGGCAATGTCGGACGGATAGCCGCAGCAGCCCGGTCCCCACCATGCGTTATGCTCGTTCGACCAAATGAGCCAGCCGGCGGAGCGCTCGCGCAGCTTGGCTATCTCTGCGTCCTTATAGTCAAGGCAATCCGCAACAGCTTCAAGCCACGAATCGCCTTTGGCGCGTAGTTGTGCGGCAACGCTCGGAGATTGCGCCATCAGTTCCATCGGCGTGTTTATGTCGGTCATTGCATTCCCCCAAATCCGAGTCCGTGTTTCTTTTTAAACGCCTCGACGAATGCGCGCAGTTCTGCGTCAATCATGGTCATGCGCTCGATATCTTTGTCAGTCGGCTCGACGCCAGGATCGAGGATGCTCATGATGCTGGCGAATAGATGCTGCGCGCCTGCAAAGAATGCCGTGCGCATTTCGTCCAACTGAACCTGCGGCGCTTCCGGCGGCACGACAGCTATACGCAATCCTATCCAACCGGCCTCGATCAGCTTGCCTTGGTCGGTTAAATCGCGCGACAGCTTTTCGAGCATTTCTTTCGTGATAGTGCTCATGAAAATATCCATCCCAAAAACTTGACGACGCCAAATCCGGCGAGCGCAACGACCCAGATCACGAAACACCAGCCGGCGATAGCCTCACTCTGCCGCTTGCTGCGACTGCTGTAGTAGGATTGCTCGTCTTGGGTCATGCTGGCACCCGTTTAGTTTCAATGAACAGCAGTCCGGTTTTGTCTCTGATAGCCAGCCCGTGATGTATTGCCTGCGCGGTTTCGCCAGTGGGCAGGATTTCCTTTGCGTCGGTCATCGCTTGAATCAGACCGGCTCGGTCCCAATCTGCGCCGAGAATAATGCCTACGCCCGGACTGCGGAACGTATGCACTTTCTCGCCATCGGACAGCATTAAAAGCGCATCTTCTAGGCTTACCGTTTCGTTGTTTTCGCTCATGACGGCATTCATTGCGCGCTGGCCTGGGTGTCCTGCGCAGCCGCAACAACAGCGCGACATGACAACGCATTGCCGGCCAACGTGCAGCGTTCCATCGTGCCGGTGCGCGTGTCCATGCGCACGATGGTCTGGCCGTCTTTGGTGAGCGTGTAAGTGCCGACATAGGGCTGCTGCATCGACCAGACTCCAGCGGCTACTGAGATTGCCAAGAGTGCTTCGATCATTTTGTGGTCCCCCGTTCCCGCCTGGTTGGTGGCATGGAAGAACTGTAAGCGCGCTTAAAGCATTTGTCAAGAGCTTTCTTGTAAGCGCACTTGACAAGGCGATTCGAACGTGCCTAGAATTCGCCTTATGGATGCAAACCAGATCATTGACGGCATAGGCGGGACAGTGGCAACCGCAGAGCTATGCCGAGTGTCACCGCAGGCCGTTTCCCAATGGCGCGAGGATGGAATACCAGAGGCGCGGCTGATGTTTTTGCAACTGGCGCGGCCTGAGATATTTGCCAAGCGCAACGGCAAGAAAACGCAGGTGGCGGCATGACCGCTGTCTCCGACGAAGTGCGCCGCTGCCGGGAGTTGATACGCGGCGTGTCGATGGATTTGGGGGATGCGCCTTGAATCCGGTCATCATCGGCAACGCTGAGCTTTGGCTTGGCGACTGTCTCGAAATCCTTCCGACTTTGCCAAAGGTGGACGCGGTGATCGCCGACCCACCGTACGGCATTGGCTACTCCCCGAGCGGCGGCGGTAAAGGCGCATTCGGGAAACCAGTCTACAAACGCTTTACGGGGGTCGACGTCGTGCGTGGTGACGACAAGCCATTCGACCCTGAGCCGTTCATCCTGATCGCGCCCAAGGTCATCCTGTGGGGCGCCAACCACTACGCACCGCGCTTGCCCGCGTCTGCCTGCTGGCTTATCTGGGATAAGAGGGAAGCCGAAAGCACGCTCAAGTTTGCGGACTGCGAGATGGCATGGACGAATCTGCCGGGCCAGGCGCGCATATTTCGGCACCTGTGGAATGGCGTAGCGAAGGCCAGCGAATCCGGAGAGCCCCGCGTCCACCCCACGCAAAAGCCGATCGCGCTGATGACGTGGTGCTTGAAGCAAGCGGGCAATCCGGCGTCCGTCCTTGACCCGTTCATGGGAAGCGGAACGCTGGGCATCGCAGCAGCGCAGGCCGGATGCGCCTACACCGGCATAGAAATTGACGCGCACCACTTTGAAACAGCCTGCGAGCGCATCGAGAACGCACAGCGGCAACAACGGATGTTCGCATGACACCCTTTGCCGAACGCGAGGCCGCCCCTGTAGCCGCTCAACGCATCCGGTCTGAGCGTAACCACGCCCAAATGATTGTTGCATCCTTCGGTGGCGGCGTGAACTCGACAGCCATGCTGATCGGGATGCACGAACGCGGTGAGCGCGTGGACCTGATCCTGTTCGCCGATACCGGGGGCGAGAAGCCGCACACCTACGCGCACGTTCTGGATATGTCGGAATGGTTGGTTAATCACGGAATGCCCGCGATTGTCACGGTTAGCCAGCAAGCGGAAACCCTGGAATCAGATTGCCTCAAGCGTAAGGCACTCCCAGGTATTGCTTACGGGTTCAAATCATGTTCAGACCATTTCAAGTTGCGCCCGCAGCAGAAGTATCTGAAGGCACATGGGATCGTGCCGACCGTCAAACTGATCGGATTTGACGCCAGCGAGCCGCAACGCGCAAAGCCAGTCGAAGGAAATCGTTACCCGCTGATCGAATGGGATTGGGGGCGCGAGGAATGCGCCGAGGCGATTGACCGCGCTGGAATCACGCAACCTGGTAAATCGTCCTGTTTTTTCTGCCCGTCTTCCACGAAGCCAGAAATTATGCTCCTGCGTCGCCAGTACCCGGACCTCGCGGACAGGGCGGTGGCGATGGAGAAGAACGCCGAACTGACCGTTGTCAAGGGACTGGGGCGCCGCTTCGCATGGGGCGATCTGTACGCGGCTGACGACGCGCAAGCCAACCTGTTTCCTGAGAGCCACATTGAGATCGACTGCTGCTGCTATGACGGAGAACCCGCATGAACCAACTCTCTGCCCGGTTAGTGTACAACCACGCGCGCCGCCTGTTCGCCGCTCCCAGGGCCGTCTGCGCGCTTTGTGGCCGCATCTACGACCGTAAGCCCGGATACCGCGATCACTGCTCTAGGGCGTGCGCGAGGCTGAGTAAGCAGCGTAAGGCGAGGGCGGGGTGAACTTCTACAAGCACCACCTGGGCGACTACGACGGGGCTACAGCGCACCTTACTTGGACTGAAGACATGGCCTATACGCGCCTCCTAAGGGCCTATTACAGACGAGAACAGGGGTTTACGGACACCGTGGAAGCATGCCGTCTCGTTCGCGCTCAATCCAAGGCTGAAAAGCAAGCTGTGACCGTAATTCTGGCGGAATTTTTCCGTCAAGATACGGACGGTTGGCATAACAAACGCGCCGACGAAGAGATCGCGGCGTACCAAGCACAAGCGGCAACGAATCGTCGCATTGCACGTCAACGAATCGTCAACGAATCGTCAACGAATCGTCCACCAGCAACAAGCGAAAAGCGTGAACCTAACCATAAGCCAGAACCATTAACCAAGAACCAAGAACCAAGTAAACCCGCCGCGGCTGACGCCGCGCGACCAGCAGACCCGGTGAAAGAGGAAATCTGGAAAACAGGGAAAACCCTGCTTTCAGTGAATGGCGATACAGAGCCAGCGGCTAGGTTCCTCGGGAAACTATGCAAGGAATACGGCCAGATTCTTGTCTTGCAAGCGGTTCGAGATTGCAACGTTGCTGTGCCGGTTGAACCAAAGTCATGGCTCGTCGCGCGCTGCCAGGAACGCAGGGCGATTGCCGGTAACAGGTCCGCCGCGATTGAAACGCGAAATCACGCCGCCGTCGAACAAGCTTTGAAAGAAGCGGAACATGGTTGAGTCAGATCGCAAGGCGTTGTTTGATTTGCTGGCGAACGTGTACGCCTTTTACCGCGTCGATTGCACAGCATTTGCCCTGGGCGTGTGGTGGGAAGCGATGCGGCCATTCGATCTCGCCTCAGTTAAAGACGCGCTGAACAGACACGCGGTAAATCCTGATAACGGGCAGTTCTGCCCTAAACCTGCGGATGTTGCGAAGCTGATCGGCGGCGGCACTGCGGACGCAGCTCTGGTTGCTTGGTCAAAAACCGAACGCGCTTTGCGTCAAGTCGGAACCTATGAAACCGTGGTGTTTGACGATCCGATTATTCATGCCGTTCTAAGCGACATGGGCGGATGGATTCAGTTCGGGAAAGTCACCGAGGAAGAACTGCCCTTCACACGAAACAATTTCGTGAGTCGCTATCGTGGATATTGCTTGCGCGGAAGGATTGATCAGTACCCGGCGAAGCTCATCGGGATCATCGACGGCGAGAACTGCGGACAGTACGCAGAACAAACCCCGAAACTAATCGGCAATCCAGAGCGCGCTGCGCAAGTGCTCAGGGGTGGCGGTGAAGGAAGTGGCCTTCGTGTTGCATCTGATTTAGTTGCTCAAGCGTTGTTGGGAAGCGCTGCATGAAACATCTTTCCTACCTTACGCCGCACCTACCTCAGCCTGCCACGCCGCACGCCAAGGAATGTATGGCGAAAATCAAAGAGATTTTGGCTATACCGCCAGCATACGAGCAGCCCAAGCCTATGCCTGAGCGCGAGCCCGGCGCTGATTTTGAGGAAGATGATGAGTAAGACCTGCGGCGCATGCGCTCACTTCACCGAGCTACCCAAAACCGATCCCTCGCGGGAAATGCAGCCGCCGTGGGGCCGGTGTCAGTATTCAGCAGGAAAAAGTAATGTCAGATCGCCGTATGCGCGGTGCAAGTTTCAACCGTCAAGGTGGAACGCGAAATGACCCGACCCAAGTCAGACCTTGATCGCGCAGCCCTTTGGCTTTGGCGTGAGCGAAAGAACGTGGATGCCGAGTTCTGGCAGATCGACCCGACATGCGAATGCTCATGGTGTCGGGCTAGACGGGCATTTCGCGCGGCGTGTGAGGATCAGGATGCGAGGATGAAAGCGAGGATGAAAGCGAGGGCGAAATGAGCAAGTACATAGCGATCTACGAGCAGCTTTTCCCAACCGATCCGATAAGCAAGAGCGATCCGCGCCGTCCGGAAATCATCGCGGAAATGAAGGCGATACATCGGGCGAAAACGGACAAAGAGGCGGCTGCTGTGATCGACTGGTGGCCGTGGGATTCGCCTGGGGACTGCATGCGCTGCGTGAAGCGGGCGCGAAGGATGATGGCAAAATGACTTTGCCCAATGGTCACTATCGTACCGCCGCAGGATCCGAAATGTGGATCAGCGGTACGCACGCAGGAAAAAGCGTAGTTGAATTCGATTGGATTGAGGAAGACAACGCTTGCCTTGACTGCGTGCCAGAGGCTTACGATTCTGATGGCTGGCTGGTATGGCATTGCGATTACTGCGGCGGTGGCCGGGCTGAATTGGTAAGGGTCGGGAAATGAGCGCCATGCTCCGCCTAAGTCCTGAGCAGTTAAAGGCCCACATGGACCGGATGGCTCAGTCCCTGCCTGTGCGAAAAATCACCAAACTGGACGCCCACAAGCCGGTAATCGGGGGCGATGCGGCGGTCAAGGAAAATAAGGCTTGGGTAAAGCCGAAAGCGCGCAGCAAGGGCGAGGAAGGGCTGGAATTGGCGCTCAGGGCTGCTAAAGCACCGGCTTGGGTATCTGAGTACCGCTTTATGCCCGAACGGCGCTACAGGGCCGATTTCGCCTTCCTAGAGGCGCGTTTGCTGGTCGAGGTCGAGGGTGGGCAATGGGTAGCCGGTGGCGGGCGACATAATCGTGGAGACGGATACAGCAAAGATATTGAAAAGTACAACGAAATGACGATCCAAGGCTGGAGGTTACTGCGGGTAACTACCGGCATGGTCGAGGATGGCCGGGCGCTGGGGTACATCATGCGGGCATTGAATGTGAGCGAACGTAAAAGGCGATTGGCATGAGGCCGCTTGCCGTAGATTTGTATTGTAATGCGCGACGGATGGATGTAAAATACATGCATGGCAACGAATCAAGACAAAGCTCGATGGGCGCGCGAATGGAGAAGGCGAAAAAAGCTAGGACTTCCACAGCCTGGCCGTGGGGACGGATTGAGAAAACATGGTTTAACCAAATCACCTGAGCATCGATCGTGGCTATCCATGATGACCCGCTGTGTTTGGAGTGGTCCGGAAAGACCGGATTGGCATCTATATCAAGGCAAAGGAGTGAAGGTATGCGAGCGATGGAAAGATTTCTCCAAGTTCTTGTTGGATATGGGGCCAAAGCCGACAAGGAAACACACCATAGACAGATTTCCGAACGGTGATGGGAATTATGAACCCGGAAACTGTCGATGGGCTACTCCTAAAGAGCAAGCACGAAATTGGAAATATCGAAATCGAAGAATTGAATTTGCCGGCGAAAATCTTTTGTTGCAGGAATGGGCAGAAAGACTCGGATTATCTCGCTCGTCTCTTAGGGATCGAATCTCTTGCGGATGGAGTATTGAAAAAGCCCTTACGACTCCTCCAGTCAGAATCAGGAACAGAGACAGGAGAGGACATTTCCAAACCTTTGGCGATTGATCTTTTTTGTGGCGGCTTTGGTTGGACCCAAGGTTTCGTACAGGAAGGATGGCGTTGTGTGGGATTCGATTTAGAGCACGAACCGTGGCACGGAAACGTGCCGGCCGATTCGTGCAAAGTGTTGGCCGACGTTTTTGATTTGCATGGGTCAATGTTTTGTAATGCCGATTGCATAGTTTGCTCGCCGCCCTGCCAGGAGTTCAGCTACATGGCTATGCCGTGGTCGATAGCCAAACTGAAAGAGTTTCACCTACTCGCAGGATGGGATGATCCGAAGCGACTGACTGCACTGTTCGACGCCTGTTTCCGCATTCAGCGCGAGGCAATCGAAGCGGCCGGACACTTCATTCCGCTGGTAGTCGAGAACGTGCGCGGGGCGCAGAAGTGGGTAGGACGGTCGCGCTGGAACTGCGGCTCTATGCATTTTTGGGGAGATGTTCCAGCCTTGATGCCAACAAAGAGGTACGTCAAAGAGCCTGTTGATCCACGAAACAGAAAAACAACAGGCGGATGGTTCTACGATAACTATGAGACATCGCACCGCCGATGGTCTAGCGGGAGCGCGGAAAGAAAGCAATGGTCCGCAGAAATCGCAAAAGTACCGATTGAACTTTCAACCTGGATAGCGCGATGTTTCAAGCCTACCTCATTACCTGCCTGACCTCAGGACGGCAGTATGTTGGCGTAACCGGACGCCCATTCGCCAAACGATGGAACGAGCACGTCTACGATTCCACGCGGCGTAAGACTGCGCTTGCGCGAGCGATAGCGAAGCATGGGCGCAGCAACTTCACGATAGAGGCGCTTTGCTCGTTCGGAACATGGGCCGACGCTTGCGCCGCCGAGGACGGTCTGATTCAACAACACGGAACGATGGCGCCAAACGGCTACAACGTGATGCCAAGCGGAAAGGGCCGCGGGGTTGGGTTCGTGCCATCTGCTGAATCTGTTGAGCGCAGCGCCGCCAAGCATCGCGGTTTGCCATGCCATGAGAACACACGCGCCGCTGCGGTGGCAACGCACCTTGGAAAGCCAAAGAGCGCGGAGCATTGCAAGCGAATAGCTGCCGCACGAACTGGAACGACACGCACCGAAGCAACGAAAGAGAAAATACGCGCTGCATGGGCAAAGCGCCGAGCCAACGGGGAATTCAAGACCGCTGAACCATACGCGCACGCCAGCAAAGCCCGCAAAGCCGCCTCAGCCGCTATTGCGAAAATTCCAGCGCCTTTGGCCAGGTATATTGCGCAAATCTATTATCCGAGGGAAATGGCGGCGTGATGGATAGGCCAGCCTTCAAAACCCGCACCATCCGCCTTATCGGCCAGTCTCAACGCGACATAGCCCTAGCCGCCGTGACCAATGCGCCGCTTGATCCTGATAAGCCGATCGAGGTAGTTATTCGGGAGGAGCGAAAGACTCGCAAGCTAGACCAAAATGCTGCTTATCACGCTGGCCCGCTGCGTGATATTGCCGAGCAAGCCTGGATCGACGGCAAGCAATACAGCGCGGAAGTCTGGCACGAATACTTCAAGCGCGAATACCTGCCGGAAGATGGGAAATATGGCGACCTCGATATTGAATTGCTGGCGAAAGAAGGTTACCGCAAATGGGCGAGCGATCCGGCTGGCGAGCGCGTTTTGATTGGCAGCACCACGCAGCTTACGGTGCGCGGCATGGCGCAATACATGCAGCAGGTCGAGGCGCACGGCGCGAGCCTGGGGGTCCAATTCCACGAAGCGCCTATCAGGTGGGAGTCCGAATCAGCGAGGCACGCATGAGCGACGTTTTAGCATTTAGAGTTGAAATAGATTCCATGTCATGCATTGTCGTAGCGGAAACTCCAGCGAAGGCGCGATGGCTGGCAGTTAAGGGATATTGGGAAGCAGGCTATGGTAGAAAAGGACTGTGGCCTAGACCGGTCGCAAGACGCGCTCCACATTACGATAATCATCCGGCATTGCTGCGTGATCCACAAAGAGCGCATAGCGAGGGATGGCTAATCGCATGAGCCTGCAATCCCCCACCAAGGAAGAAAGCGCGCCATGACGCACCGCAATCGCCAGCTTCTAGACTGCGCCCATGACGCGCCCTGCATGCTCAATCTCGCGCAAACCTGCGGCAATTATCCATCCGTTCCCTGCCATAGCGACCTGCAAAAGCACGGCCGCGGGATCGGGCACAAGAGCCATGATTGCCTGAGCGTCCCTGGGTGCCCGGATTGTCACGCTCTTTTCACTCGTGCGCACCTTGGCCGCGAGGGATATTACGAGGTATGGCGGAACGCTTTCGAGCAGTATCAGATATGGCTTTGGGAGTCTGGCCGGATTCGGGTAACTGAGAAAAGGAGGATAGCGGCATGAGAAACCACGGCAAAGGGCGCGCCATTTCAATCAACGAGCCGAACCAGGGCGGCATAAGCGAGGTATGGAAGCAGGAGCTAGGCAAGGTCGCGCCTCCGGTGTACGTGTTCAAGCCGCTGGCGCAATGGCCTGCTGTGCCGCACCCAACGAGGCAGGCAGACCTTGACCAATTCCGAAATATGCCGAGCAGGGCGGTATGAGCATGAAAACGAAAACCAAGCGAGCGAACGGAATCAAGCCGATGAAGGTCGCCCGTGGCACGGCCAGACGGGAGCGCCGGCAGAACATGGCCGCGTTTTATGCCGAGCGGGAGAAACGGAATCGGCCGCAACCGGAAGGCCGCGCTTCATGAACGAGGCCGCAATACATTCCATGCTTGAGAATTGGGCACGCTGGGCGCGCGGCCGAGCCGTACAGGGCCATTGCGCCAGTATCGAGTACCGCTACCGATCCAAGCTGCGCCCGGACATGACGCCTACAGGTTGGGGAGACTGGATACCGGTCGTACCGTTGCCTATCCTGCCGCCGATAGACGCCCTGCAGGCGCTCGAGGTTGAGCGCTGCATGCGCCACCTGCCCGACGGCCATAGGATGGCGCTACGGCTCGTCTACGTGGACCGGATGCCGCGCAAAATGGCATGCCTGTATCTGGTGATCGCGTTTCGGGATTATGAGCGTTACCTGGGGGATGCTAGGTGCATGATAGCCAACCTATTGCAGCGCGCCAAGGAAAAGCGCATTATTCCTCGTCAGTCGGCGGCAGCCGCGCAAGCCGGAGGTGCTCAACCACCCGAGGGCTGACAAACCCTTCAAGCGTCGTTGAGGACGATCAACATGAAAACCTGCCGGAAATGTGGAAGTACCGCGTTCTACGACAACGGAGGATGTAAGCCTTGCACCCGCGCTTCGAGCATAAAATGGCGTGAAAAAAATCAGGAAAGAGTGCGCGCGTACAGGGCAAATAATCGTGAACAGATAACGATACAGGTAGCAGAATATAGGGAAAAAAATAAGGAAAAGATAGCGGAACAAAGAAGAAAATATGCAATTGAAAATCGCAACAAAATTATACTGAAAGACGCTAAATATCGGGCCGCTAATGCAGGCAAGAGAAAAGCGCAGGCGATAGTGTATCGAAAAAATCATACTGAAAAGCATAGGGCGAGTTCGGCTGCTTGGGCCGCGAGGAATAAAGAAGCGGTCAGAATAATCCACCAAAATAGACGGTATCGAAAAAAAGAGAACGGCGGAACCTTGTCGCGTGGGTTGATTGGGAAACTGATTAAACTACAAAATGGAAAATGCCTTTGTTGTGGCGTTGCTCTTGGAGCAGATTTTCACCTTGACCACGTGATGCCGCTTGCGCGAGGCGGCGCACACAACGACAAGAACATGCAATTACTTTGCCCAACATGCAACCTAAACAAACATGCAAAGCACCCCGTAGATTTCATGCAAGAGCGCGGGTTCCTGCTGTGAATCGTTGATCTTTTGACAATTCAGCGCGTTGCGTGTATATGTCTCCCTACAATTTGCCAAACCAGCTATTCTCGCGCCGCCCCGGCGCGTGATGAATTGGAGAGAAAGAACACAGGCCCGACCCGCAAGGTGCTGGGCCTTTTAGTTTCAGACGCGGGATAGTAGAACGGTCCTACGGTGGGCTCATAAGGAGGTACTGAATGCCATCCAGCAAAGCTAAACGCTCGGCGTACTTTCGTGAGATATGGTATCCGCGAAACAGAGCCAAGCAGATGGCTAGGGTAGATCGGAACAAAAAAAACATGCTTGCTGTGGTTCGTGAAATAAAAATGACGCGAGGTTGTTCTGATTGCGGTTACAAAGGTCACCCATCCGCGCTAGATTTTGACCACAGGGACGGAACAACGAAAAGTTTCAACATTGGCGAGCACAGAAGCACAGGGTTAGATAAGATCATGATGGAAATAGAGAAGTGTGATGTTGTGTGCGCCAATTGCCACAGGATACGCACCTTTCAAAGATTGGAACAGAAGCGACTTGGAGCAGCGGCAGCTCGGCAGCCTCATAAGCTGAAGGTCCCAGGTTCGAGTCCTGGAGTCGCAACCATACAATAGGCAGACTCGGTTCAATTCCGAACCCGCAACCACCACCCTCCCTCGCATGCGGTGCAGGTTTCCTCCTCCCTGAGCCTGCGCGATGGAGTTTAGCCGCGTAGCCTTCTGGTTGACCGCGGCGTTTTTATTCGGACGGCTCTCTCACCCATCAAGTGCTATCGAGGGCCTGCGCCAATC
Source organism: Gallionella sp. (assembly GCA_024654105.1). Taxonomy (GTDB): domain Bacteria; phylum Pseudomonadota; class Gammaproteobacteria; order Burkholderiales; family Gallionellaceae; genus Gallionella. The sequence continues at coordinate 42,412 of JANLID010000046.1, forward strand.
GCCTGATCCCCGTACCGGATCACCCTATTCGGCTGCCTGCAGATACCCGTCCGGTCCTAGTCCGGCGACAGCGGCGGGCGCAGCGTGGCGGCCGGACCTATTTTTTGCGCCAGTTCGGATTGCCGGCTGGCCGGCCTGGCGTGATCGAATAGCCCATCGGGAGCAGCCATACGCCGCCCCGTAGCTGCGCGCCGGGTATCCGGCCCTGCCAGCACAGGGCGCGCAGGCGGCGGGCTCCTAGGCCGGGTTTAGCGGCCTGGGCGATGGTGATGATGTTCACTGCCGGCACCAATTTACTGCCGCAACAATTCGCTCAGCATTGGCGATTTGAAATGCGCTGAATTGTTCGCTCTTTTTGATCGTGGCGATATTGCAGACAAAACGGTTGTCGGCATCAAACACGCACAAATCCTGGACGTGTTTGTTGAGAGGGCCCTGGTCGACAATTGCGTAGCGCCATGGTTCTGCGCCCCAATCGTGGGTATCGGTTATTACAGATTTTGGCATTTTGTGCCCCATTTGTTGGTGATGTAGGCCAGATCAGGTATCCGGACAGCCTCATCCGCGAGCCTGGCCAGCCGGTGGCCGTGATACACACGGCGCCAATCCCCCTCGGGCAGGCCAAGGAAAGCCGACCATAGATCATCGTTTCCCGTGGCCTGCAGGTTGAGGCGGACTGCCTCGGCAAATTTGGCTGAGAGTGGCATTTTTGCTCCTATTGCTGCGCTTTGGTGATCGCCGCGCGCTGGTTTGCAAGCGGGCCTATATCATCATAGGCGACTCGTACTGTTTCCCCGTTTCGGAAATCAACGTACTCGTGTATGCGGATTTTGTGGCTCTGTTTTTGGCTGCGTTCTTCGTGCTCCATGTCGAGCCTGCGCCTGAGAACCATGCTGCCACGGTTGTATGCTGCTATGCCCATTTTCATTCTCCTTTAGGCTGTTCGGCGGTTGGTAGCCCACCACGAGGATGGGCTAGGGCGGGAATCGACTAGGCGTACTGCAGATCCCACCACGGGCCGCGCCACATGTGTTGCGCATCCTCTATTGCATGATCCCTTGTTGGGTAGCGCGGCCCGCAGTCTTCGCCGCTGCCGGTAAAGATGGCGTACTGCGCCTTGCCATCGATCATCACGCGGCGAGTGTAAAGGTGCACGCGGCGAGTGATGCGCTCATCATTGTTGCGGATTGTTGCGAAGGCTTTACGGTTCGGATGATTCGTCATTTTCAACTCCTGCAGACTACCGGCCTGCTATCGGTTGCCCCAGATATCCCGAGGCGCGGTGTGTATGATGTAACTATACCGCAATCGGAACGGAATGCAATTAGATTGTATTAATTCAAGGATAAGCGGAGTTAATAGCCGAATGCAGGACGACGGCCAAATCCCTGCTGGTGCCGACGCAATCCGGTTCGCCTCCCGCTCCAACGGGATCGAAAGCCAGCCGGATACTCCTTCCCTCCCTGGGCGCGGGCGGTTCCGATTCAAGTGAGGTGAGTAATGGCGCGACTGACTACCCTGAAGCCGCGTGTCCAGGTACTTGGCCCAAGGCTGGCACCACAGCCGAAGCCATCGCAGGCGCCGACCTACCGCATCCGGGGCCGCGCGCTGCAGCAGATCCGGGCAGAGCACTTCCGCGCGCATCCGCTTTGCGTGATGTGCTTAGAGCAGGGCAAGGTGAGCATTGCCACCGACCTCGACCATATCCAGGCCCTGACAAACGGCGGGAAAGACGTTGAGTATAACCGGCAAGGACTATGCCATCCGTGCCATGAAATCAAGACCCTGGCTGATCTGGGTATCAAGTCCGACGCATTCACGTACAAAGGCCCACTCTGGCGCCTGGCCGAGCGCGCACCGCAGATCAGGCAGCAGCAAGCAGACTTCGCTGAGTTGCGCTTCCCGAGCGATATCCAGTCCTCGCGCATCCCGTGCGTCATGGTCTGCGGCCCGCCCAACGGCGGCAAGCACCCGTATGTGCGCGAGCATGCCGGGCATAATGACGTGGTGATCGACCTGGATCAGATAACGCCAGAGCTATCAGGATTGCCCGTATGGCAGGTAGGGATTGAGTGGCTACCCAAGGCCCTGGCCGAGCGAAACCGGCGCCTGCGTGCCCTGGCAAGCGACTACACGCACGTCCGCGCATGGTTCCTAATCAACGCGCCTGACCCTACCGAGCGCGCGCTATGGGCTGAGCGCCTAGGTGCCGAGGTAGTCTTGCTTGCGCCTCCGGTCGAGGAATGCATCCGGCGCATCAAGGCCGAGCCGTACCATGAGGGCTATACCGAGCGCATGCTTGATGCAGCGCAGCAATGGTGGGCGATGAATTCAAATGTGCAAACGCACATAGCCAAATGATGACGGATTCTGGCGAGTAGATCAGCGGTAGAATAAGCGAAGCCCGAACAGCACGCGAATGCTGTCGGGCCTCTGACCAAGCAAGACTGTGAAGGAGTCAAGCAATGGCTGCATCGGATTGTATCTGCAAAGGCTGTGGTAAGGAATTCGAGAAGAAGAAAGGCGGCCATAACAAGGGACTGTATTGCTCGCGCGCGTGTGCGTTTGAACATATCAAGGATTGGCACAACGCATCGGATGAGCATAAGCAGGTTGCTGAGTACATGCGCCCAACGATGTGCTTGGTTTATTGGCCGCAATGTCAGGTATGTGGAACTACGTTCTTAGCAAGAAATAAACGCAGTCGATTGTGCTCCACTGAGTGCAAGGCGGAAGACGCGCGCAAGCCGAAACCAAGACCATGCAAGTCCTGTGGGTTCATATTTACGCCTGAATCTCATAGCAAGCAAAGACTGTTCTGCGATCAAGTCTGCGAAGATTATGGTAATGACGTGAGACGTAACAAAATACCAGCGCGCTTAAGGGCCGCAGTGCTGAATCGTGACGTTTATGTGTGTCACATTTGCGGGCTGAAGACAGACCCTGGCGCGGACGTGAACCATGATAGTTATCCTCATGCGGACCACGTTGTACCAAGAAGTAGAGGCGGCCCGACGAGTGCAGATAACCTGCGTTGCGCGCATCGCAGATGCAACATAATCAAGCGCGACACAATTCATATTGTTGCTGAATTACAACACAATACTTGAGATTTAAGGCGGGGGGGCGGATTCAATCCTTTGGTCGTCTTGACGGGACAC
>JANLID010000048.1 GCA_024654105.1 Gallionella sp.
CGCTGCCGGTGAAGAACCAGGACCGCTTTCAAACCAGCGGGCATATCACGCCTATCCCATATTTCTACCTGGCGCACGCGATGCTGGACTGCGACTTCCGCGACCTGCAGCTGGCTACCGACAAGCTGCAGGGCAGTTCGCGGCTGTTGGGTATCTTGTTCGCGCCGCTGGTCTGTTTCGGCTGGAGCCAGTTCCTGCGCCTGGAGCGTAACCGCTACCGCACGCTGGGCAAGGAGAATGAACCATACGTGGCGCAGCACAATTCGCAAACCATCCGGCTGGGGCGTACCATCGTCGTCTCGGCTATCAAATAAGGAAGTGCAGCATGTTGGATATTCAGGCATTACGGAATGATCTGGAAAGCGTGGCGGCGCGGCTCGCGACGCGCGGCTTTGTGCTGGATACGGCGCGGTTTGAACAACTGGAAAGCGAGCGCAAGACCATCCAGACACGCACACAGGAAGCGCAGGCCAAGCGCAACAGCACGTCCAAGCTGATCGGGCAGGCCAAGGCAAAAGGTGAGGATGTGTCGGCAATCATGGCGGAAGTCGCGAATCTCGGCGACGAACTCAAGCAACTGGAAACGCATTTGAGCGAAGTGCAGCACGAGTTGAATGCCTTTCTTGCGGTGATCCCCAATACCCCGCATGCCAGCGTGCCGGTGGGCAAATCTGAGGCCGACAATCTGGAAGTGCGCAAGGTCGGCAACATTCCGCAATTTGATTTCGAGGTCAAGGATCACGTCAGCATCGGCGAAGGATTGGGTCTGGATTTCGACACCGCCGCGAAGATCAGCGGCGCGCGCTTCTCGCTGCTGAAAGGCGGGCTGGCGCGGCTGCACCGCGCCTTGGCGCAGTTAATGCTCGATACGCATACCGACCGGCACGGCTACACCGAAGTCTATGTGCCGTATCTGGTGAACGCCGATTCGATGCGCGGCACCGGGCAGTTGCCGAAGTTCGAGGAGGATTTGTTCCGCGTGCCGCGCGTGATGGGGGAGGAGGGCGAGCAGAACTTTTACCTGATCCCCACCGCCGAAGTGCCGGTCACCAACATGGTGCGCGACTCCATCGTGCCGCTCGAACAGTTGCCGCTGAAGTTCGTCGCGCACACGCCGTGTTTCCGCTCCGAAGCCGGTTCCTACGGGCGCGACACGCGCGGCATGATCCGCCAGCACCAGTTCGACAAGGTGGAGCTGGTGCAGATCGCGCATCCGGAAAAATCCTATGAAGGGCTGGAAGAATTGCTCGGCCATGCCGAAGTTATTCTGCAGCAGCTCGGCCTGCCGTATCGCGTGGTGAAGCTGTGCGGCGGCGACATGGGGTTTTCCGCCGCGCTGACCTACGACATCGAGGTGTGGCTGCCCGCGCAGAACACCTACCGCGAGATTTCCTCGTGCAGCAACTTCGAGGCGTTCCAGGCGCGCCGCATGCAGGCGCGTTTCCGCAACGCGCAGGGCAAGCCGGAACTGCTGCATACGCTGAACGGCTCCGGCCTCGCGGTCGGGCGCACGCTGGTCGCGGTCATGGAGAACTGCCAGCAGGCCGACGGCAGCGTGGCGATCCCCGAAGTTTTGCGCCCTTACATGGGTGGTTTGGAGAAACTTTCCAAGTGAACGCAGCCCACCTGCTCGGCATCGCAGGTGTCGGGGAGCACGAACGTGCGAGCGCGCGGCATTGGGGGCGGCGTCTCGAATGGCCGATGGTGGGTGTGGCATTGTGGATCGTGCTGCAATGGTATCTGGAAGAGACTGGAGCAATGTCTCATGCCGTTGCCCGTATCGCCGACTGGCTGGTGTGGCTGGCTTTCCTGTTGGAGACGCTGCTGCTGGTCGCGCTGGTGCAACGCAAGCGCGCCTATCTGATCAGCAATTGGCTGAATCTGCTCATCATCACCGCCGGTTTTCCCTGGTTCTGGCAGTTCGCACCGCTGATCGGTCTGTTGCGCAGTGTGCGGCTGGTGTTGGTGCTGGCGCTGTTGTTGCGCATGTCGAAATCGGCGCGCAAGTTGCTGTCGCAGCACAAGCTCGGCACGACGCTGATCGTCGCGTTCTTCACTATGTTGCTATCGGGCATCATCATATCGCGCATTGATCCTTCAATCGGCGATGTGTGGGATGGCATGTGGTGGGCATGGGTGACTATGGCTACCGTGGGCTATGGCGATGTGGTGCCGCACACCGGAGCAGGACGGCTGTTCGCTTCGCTGGTGGTGCTGTTCGGTGTGGTGCTGATCTCGCTGCTGACCGCCAATCTGGCGGCGTTTTTTATCGGTAGTGATGTCGAGAAAATAGAGCAGGAGGAGAAGGAAGCTGACCGGCTGCTCAAGGAAATATCCGCGCGGCTGGAACGCATCGAGCGATTACTGGAAAAGCAGTAATTCCATTGCCGTTTCAAAAGTAAAATAATCGCCGGACTTATTCTAATTTGCGTTACAAGCAATAATAATTTCGTAGGGTGCATTCCATGCACCAATGGCGATGGTGCATAAAATGCACCCTACGTTATTCCTGTTTCTATTGCGAATTGGAATTAACCAGCGACTTGGCTGCCGTATTTTGGCGGCCTGGTCGAATGGCTAGGCAAAGCTTGCCTGACAGTTTGATCCGGCGGGCATAGCCCGCCCTACATAAATGCACGATTGATTTGGAATTGGCAGAAAGCGTGCAGCGCGTGAAATGCGATTAATTCAGCAGTTTCCCTAACGGCTCAAGCAGTTGATAGGTGACGTCTTCCGGAGGGCTTTCAGGCGCTGCGCCGGGCTCCAGCCGCTTGAGCATGGCGTAATAGCTGCGTATGCTTTCGACCAGTATCACCGCTTCGCCGCCGCGCGCGTAGCCGTGCTTCAGTGTTTCGTAATAACCCGGACTATTCAGTAACGGCATCCACTTTTTCACGTCCATCCAGCTATCAGGGCTCATTCCGGCGCGCTGGGTCAGGATGCGCGCATCCTCCAGATGACCGATGCCCTGATTGTAGGCGGCCAGGGCCAGCCAGGTGCGATCCGGTTCGTGGATCCGGGCAGGCATCTGTTCCTTGAGCAGTGCCAGATATTTTGCACCGGCAAGAATGCTTTCGCGCGCATCCAGCCGGTTGTTGACCTTCATCCGGTCGGCAGTATCCTCGGTCAGCATCATCATGCCGCGCACGTTGGTGAAAGAGGTGGCAAACGGATTCCATTGTGATTCCTGATAAGCCAGCGCTGCCAGCAGCCGCCAATCTTCCCCGATCAGCGCAGCGGCCTCTTCGAACAGGTTGCGGTAATTCGGTAATACTTTGTTGACCCTGATGATGAAGGAGGCGGCATCCAGCGGATTCAGCCGTCCGCTGTGCCCATAGTAGCGATCCAGCAGCCGATTCAGCGTGCCATCTTTTTCAATGCGGCTGAAAAAATCTTGCGCTTCCTTCTGTAATTCCGGCGCGGTATCCTTGGGAAATGCCCAGGCCAATCTGGAAGGTGGGTCAATATCAAAGACAGCTATCAGATTTGAATAATAGTTACGCGCATCGGCAAGTTGCAGTTCGTTTGCCACGGCGCAATCAAGCATGCCTTCATCGACTTCACGCAATATATCTTTCGTGATTGCGCCGTGGCGAACTTGCCAGTGCAGCCCGGGTGATTTTTTTTGTGCTTCCTTGAGCGCGGTTTCCTGAGCCGATCCGGCCGGCACTGCCAATTTTTGGTCTGTCAGGTCGACCACATCCTTTGGCAGCTTGATATCGCGATTGCAGATAACCTGCTCACGCACGGTCTGGTAACTGGGGCCGAAATGCAGCGCGGAATTGCCGGATTCGCTACGCAGTGAGGCGGCGGCAAAATGCGCCTTGTGCTCGCGCAACGCAAGGCGGATTTTATCCTGCGGCATTGAAATTATTTCAAGTGAGGTATGCAGTTGATCGGCAAACAATTGCACCAGTTCACGCTCGAATTCCGTTTCCGCGCCCTGTGCGGCTTCTGGCACGATAGCCACCATCTTTCCCGCGTCCCATGCCGGAAGTTGTTGTGGTTGGTCGCACGCAGCCAGCAGCAAGCTTAGGCTGACCAATACCGTTTGCAGACGTTGTGTCAAATCCCACATGCAGGCATTCTGCACGAAATTGAAGGTTGCTGGTAGAATGCGCGCCGCCGCAGCTAAATTCGGTATGTCAGATTGAATTTCGGAGAGGTGGCAGAGTGGTCGAATGTACCTGACTCGAAATCAGGCGTACGGTAACCCCGTACCGAGGGTTCGAATCCCTCCCTCTCCGCCAGCATATTGTTTGCATCGCCCAAAACGCACATAGAACCCGCTTTAATCCCGGTGATTGGTGGGTTTTTTGTTTTATGAAGCATCCGGGTAAAATGGCGCGAATCCAGGTTGCAGCAATTGTCGCCATAGCAGGAGGCCGGCAGTAAATAGACTACAAAGGGTTAGCATGGACTTTTTGCCGATTTTTATGGACGTCAAAGGCCGTTTGTGCCTCGTCGTCGGCGGCGGCGATGTCGCGCAGCGCAAGGCATTGGTACTGCTGGATGCAGGTGCGACGGTCAAGGCAGTTGCCCCGGAATTTTCCGATGCGTTTGCCGGTCAGCATGGTATCGAACGCGTCACGGCGCGTTTTCAGCCCGGCCACTTGGATGGCGCGGCGCTGGTCATTGCCGCGACCGACGACCGTGCAGTCAATCGGGAGGTTTCGCAACAGGCACGTGCGCGGAATATTCCGGTGAACGTGGTTGATAACCCCGATTTATGCACTTTCATCATGTCGTCGATTCTGGATCGTTCGCCGCTATTGGTGGCGTTCTCCAGCGGCGGAGCCTCGCCGGTGCTAGCCCGGATGTTGCGCGGCAAGCTGGAAACGATGATTCCGCAAGGCTACAGCCGCCTGACCGCGTTCTGTGCGCGGCTACGCGATACCGTCAAGGTGCGCGTCGCCAATTCGCCCAAACGGCGCATCTTTTGGGAAAAGGTGCTGGAAGGGGCAATCGCCGAAAAAGTATTGGCGGGCGACGAGGCGGGCGCGGAAACCATGCTGCTCAACCTGCTGGAAAGCGAAGATGCAGCGCAGAGCGGAGAGGTGTATCTGGTCGGCGCAGGCCCCGGCGACCCGGATTTGCTTACTTTCCGCGCCTTGCGCCTGATGCAGAAGGCCGATGTGGTGGTGTATGACAATCTGGTATCCAAGCCTATCGTCGAGATGACGCGACGCGACGCGGCGCGAATTTTTGTCGGGAAAAAACGTGCTGACCACACCATGCCACAGGAGGAAATCAATGAGTTGCTGGTGCGCCTGGCCAGGGAAGGCAAGCGCGTGTTGCGACTCAAGGGTGGCGATCCGTTCATCTTCGGCAGGGGCGGCGAAGAGATCGAAACCCTCGCCGGACACGGCATCCCGTTTCAGGTAGTGCCCGGTATTACAGCGGCATCCGGCGTTTCGACCTACGCGGGCATTCCGCTGACGCACCGCGATTATGCGCAATCCTGCATTTTTGTGACCGGCCACTTGAAAGACGGCAGCATGAATCTCGACTGGGATGCGCTGGCTCGGCCAAAGCAAACTATTGTGGTTTATATGGGCTTATATGGACTCGATACGCTCTGTGCCAAGCTTGTTGAACACGGCCTGCCGGACAGCACGCCGATCGCGATCGTGCAACAGGGAACCACGCAGAACCAGCGCGTCGTTACCGGGACGCTGGCGACGTTGCCCGGTATCGCACGTATTGAAAAACTTCAGGCGCCGACTTTGATTATTGTCGGTGGCGTCGTCAGGCTCAGGGAGAAACTTGCCTGGTTCAACCCAAAGAAAACCGAGGCGCCGGCAAATTGAGCAGTCTCGATAGTTGGTAAAAAAACGGGGCGGAAATTCGCCCCGTTTTTTGTGTCAGCAGTTCAACTTAAAGCAGCGGCACAATCATCAGCGCGACGATGTTGATAATCTTGATCAGCGGGTTCACTGCGGGGCCGGCGGTGTCCTTGTATGGGTCGCCCACGGTGTCG
>JANLID010000056.1 GCA_024654105.1 Gallionella sp.
AAAACCGAGGTTGACCTCGTTCCGGAGCAGCAGCAGGCGCGGGTCGCCCTTGCCGCGCAGGGTTTCGAAATAACCGGCGATACGGCTATCCGGCGAACAATCGTCGATCAGAATCAGGCGGCATGGGGACGCGACGGCGCGCAGCACGCTGTCGAGACAGCGCTGCAGGTCGTCGTAGGCGTTGTACACCGGGATGATGATATCGATTACGGACTGCGGCATGGCGTTTCAGGGATTCTCTTTGATGATGCGCTTGACGATGCGCCAGGGCGACTTGATCCACCAGGCCAGGCTGGCGCGGTAATCGAGCTCATGATTGAGCCCGGCAATCTGTTCGGCGCGCTGCGCCAGTTGCTCATCGCGCTCCTCCATTTGGCCGGTACGCAACACCAGCAGCGCATCGCGTTCGGCAATCATCCGTTCGCGCTCTTCCATTTGGCCGGTGCGCAACGCCAAGAGCGCATCGCGTTCGGCAATTTGTTCAGTGCGCGCTATCAGGAGTGCATCGAGTTTTTCCATTTGCCCGGTGCGCAGCACCAGCAAATCGTCGCGCTCGGCAACCAGCCGTTCCCGATCGATCAGCAGCCGATCCAGTTCCAGCACGCGCCGGGTTTGCCGGACATAATCCCGATAAACCGTTTCGGCGGCATCACTGAACAGGGAAAGCCTGCCCAGCGCGGCAGACAGCATGGATGGGTTGCGGCTGCACGCCACGATGTAGTACATGGGTTCAACGGCAGGACAGTGACCAACGGCAACCTGTCCGCCATCGCCGACCAGATACTCCGTTGCCGCGACGTCCCCGTTTTCCGGCCAGATGGCGGAATGAAACAATAATTTCTGGCCCAGCCAGGAACGATGCGGAAATGCCGCGCGCAGCAATTCTTCCAACTCGTCGCGATACAGTTCGCGCACATGAAACTCGTTGTGGTAGTCATGCGCGTCGGAATACAGGCGCTTGTTGGGGGAAGACAGAAGCAGCACTCCGTCGGGACGCAACACGCGTGCCAGCTCGGCAATGAACGCCGGTTGCGTCTCGATGTGCTCTATGGTTTCGAAGGAAATGGCCAGGTCGAAGCTCGCGTCCTGAAACGGCAGACTGTCGCACGAAGCGGCAATAAACTCCAGATTGGCTTGATGTCCATAGCGGTTGCTGGCATGACGGATGGCATCGACTGAAATATCCACGCCCGTCACCCGAAGCGCATTTTCGGCCAGCATGGCTGCGCCATAGCCCTCGCCGCAAGCCACATCGAGCACGGTACGATGCCGGCTTAACTGGCGTGCCAAGGCATAGCGATGCCAGTGCTCATACCAGATTTCACCTTCACGTTCAGGCAGGAAGCGTTCGCCGGTGAAGGAAAGGGGTTCAGTCACGAATTCAGACCATATTCAAAGCGGCGAATTATACATGCCGCGTGCCTGGCCTGCCTACATATCAGGCTGATGCGCGCTACTGCTTTTCCGCCAGCGGGCCAACATGAACATCATCGGCCCAGACGCGGCCATCATCCGCCAAGGTCAGCACAACCTCAAGATGAGTCGTCTCTTTCGGAAGCATGGCGCGCAGGCTCACGATTCTCAACTCTCGCCCCATCTGCCTGATTTTCAGCATCAGGGAAAAACCCGGCGACGTGACGCCTTGCATCTTCAACCGGGCGGATAGCTCAACTTCCTGCCCGGCCAGTCCTTCGGCGCGAAAAAGCTGAATTGCCTCGCCCCACTCCGGCTTGCCGGTATTTTCGGTCACCAGGCTGTGCTTGCCGCTGAACGCCTGGCTTTGATCAGGTTCGGTGCGGAGCTGTTCCCGGCATGCACCACGGCAGTCCAGCCGGTCAGTTTCCCTGACACGCCGGCCTCCTCGAACCCCGGGTTGGGAAGATCAAATTTCAACTGCTTATAGTCATTAATATTTGAGGAAGCAAAAAACAAAGATAAATTTAGCTTTCTTGTAGTCTCTGTCGCAGGGGTGACGGCACTTCTCCCAGTCGCTTTCGCATATTGGATACTGACTGTCATATGGCACCGGGTTCCAGGGGAAAAATGGTGGGTAAAGGGGCTAATTTACAGTAGCATTTTGCTAATTCTCAAGAGCGAACTAATTCGAGCGCCGATTATGGGGATAGTTATGGACGTTCCTCCTTGGTTGGATGATGTTCGCCTCCTGCTGCGCCAGCCATTCGTAAAAACCTTTGCCGGCCGCCGAACGGATGTCGTTCAGATTGATGGTGATAATGCGCGTGAAAGTTTCCGGCAAGAGAGGGCGCGCCATTATAATGACGGTCGCCGCCTCAACCCATGTCGATTACCATGTTCAATTTCAGGCAGGATTTCATCCGTTTTGCCGTGCAGCAGGAAGTATTACGCTTCGGCGAATTTCAGACCAAGGCCGGGCGGTTGTCCCCGTATTTTTTTAATGCCGGATTGTTCAACGATGGCGCGTCATTAAGGAACCTGTCGCAGTTCTATGCGCAGGCCATCCTTGCTTCTGAACTGCAATTTGATATGTTGTTTGGCTCTGCCTACAAAGGCATCCCGCTCGCGGCGGGAACGGCCATTGCGCTGGCGGAGCAGGGGCGCAATATTCCATATTGTTTCAATCGCAAGGAAGCCAAGGATCATGGCGAGGGCGGCTTGACGGTGGGCGCGAAGTTGCAAGGCCGGGTATTGATCGTCGACGACGTGATCTCCGCCGGCACGTCGGTGCGCGAATCCATCGAGTTGATTCGCGCCGCCGGCGCGGAACCTTGCGGCGTGGTGATTGCGCTGGATCGCCTGGAGCGCGGGCAGGGTGAACTTTCCGCCGCACAGGAAGTGCAACGCAACTATGGCATTCCGGTGGTGTCCATTGCCACGCTGGACGACTTGCTCGGCTATTTGCGGGATGAGGCGGATATGGTGCAGAATCTGGCTACCGTGCAATTCTATCGTGATCGTTATGGAGTAAAAAATGATTAACTACAGACTAGTCGTTGCGCTCGTCATCGGCATGACTTTGAGCTTGCCTGCGGCAGCGAAGATGTATAAATGGGTGGATGACAAGGGCACTACGCACTACGGCGAAACCATCCCTCCAGAATATGCAAACAAGGACCGCGCCGAGCTAAATAAGGCTGGGCGCGTGGTAGATAAGAAGGAGGTGCTCACTCCCGAAGAGCGCCGTGCCAAAGAGCTCGAAGATATCAAGAAACGTGAAGATGAAGAGGCTGCGCTTGAGCAGAAGCGCCGTGACAAGGCATTGCTCAACACCTATAGCAGCGTAAAGGAAATTGACTTGGCGCGCACCCGCAATTTGCAGCAAGTGGAAGCTCGTCTTAATAGCACCAGTTCCCAGCTTAAGATGGCCGACGACAATCTGGCCGGTTTGCAAAAAGAAGCTGATAGTTATACCAGCGCAAGCAAGCAAATTCCCGCCTCTTTACAAGAGGACTTGCGGGAATCGCAAACGCGTTTGACCAAGCTGAAACAGGATATGGAAAAATCCAAGGCGGAAAAAGCGACGGTGGAAGCGCGCTACGATGCCGATAAGGCGCGCTACAAGGAACTGACCGGGAAGGAGTAATCTACAACGCTTCGAATTTGTGGCTCACCTGGTTGTAACCCAGCAGCTTGCCGCATTCAATATCAAAATACCAGCCGTGCAACGCGAGCGTGCCCTGTTCGACGCGCTCGCGTATCCAGGAAAAGGTCATCAGGTTGTCGAGCGAACCGAGAATGGCATGCCGCTCACAGGCGCGTTCCCGCGTTTCCGGGTCAGCATCAGCCAGTTCCCGCTCGGTCCGTGTCCGGGCATCTTCGGCCAGGCGCATCCAGTTGTTGATGAATGAGTCACCGTTGTCCGTGCGGCGGCCGCCCATCAATGCGCGGATGCCGCCGCAATGGGCATGTCCCAGCACGATGATGTGCTCCACGCCCAGGTTGCGCACGCCGAATTCCAGCGCGGCGCTGGTGCCGTGACGCCCGCCGCTGCGGCTTTCTGCCGGCGGCACCAGATTGGCCACGTTGCGGATGACGAACAGGTCGCCGGGCGCGCAGTCGAGCACCAGCGCCGGGTCTACGCGTGAATCACAGCAGGCCACCACGAGTATTTTTGGGGTCTGACCTTCCTGTACCAGTTGGCGGTACAGGGTGTCGTCGTTCGTGAAATGCTGCTCACGAAAGCGATGGAAACCATCGATCAAATTTTGCGGGCTGGTCATGCCCCGGTCAGACGCTGCTGCGCCTCGCGGTACTTGCTGGCGGTCTTTTGCTGCACGTCCTCGGGAATGCGCGGCGCGGGTGGTTGCTTGTTCCAGCCGGAAGATTCCAGCCAGTCGCGCACAAACTGCTTGTCGAAACTGGGCGGGTTGCTGCCCACCCGATACTGGTCGGCCGGCCAGAAACGCGAGGAATCCGGGGTGAGCGCCTCATCGATAAGGTACAGCTTGCCAGATTCATCCACGCCAAACTCAAACTTGGTGTCGGCGATGATGATGCCGCGCGTCAGGGCATAATCCGCCGCTTCGCTATACAGCGCCAGGGTCGCATCGCGCACTTCATTGGCGCGTGTTTCGCCGAGCAATTCGATGGCCTGCGCAAAGGAAATATTTTCGTCGTGCTCGCCGATCGCCGCCTTGGTGGACGGCGTGAACAGCGGCTGCGGCAATTTTTCCGCCTCGCGTAATCCCGCAGGCAATTTAATCCCGCAAACCGCGCCGGTTTTTTGATAATCCTTCCAGCCCGAGCCAACCAGATACCCGCGCACAATAGCCTCGATCGGCAGCGGCTTGAGCCTTCTGGTGACGAAGGCGCGCCCTCTTACCTGCGCCTGTTCTTCCTTGCCCTTGACGACCGACTCCGGCGCGATGCCGGTCAGGTGGTTCGGAATGACATGCCGGAGTCTGTTGAACCAGAAATTCGAAACAGCGGTAAGCACTTCGCCCTTGCCCGGAATCGGATCGGGCAGGATCACGTCGAACGCCGATAGGCGGTCAGTCTGCACGATCAGCAGGTGCTGGTCGTCCACTTTGTACAGGTCACGCACCTTGCCGCGATGCAGCAGCGGCAAGCTGGTCAGATTGGATTGGTGCAAGGCGGACATCGTAAATCCCGAAATTTAGAGTGTGGGCAGGGTAATCGCGGCGATCTGCTCGGCCTGCTTCTTGCGGTAATCGGCCAGCTTCTGCGCCAGTTGCGCATCATTCAGCGCCAGCATGGAGACCGCGAACAGCCCTGCATTGGCCGCACCTGCCTCGCCGATGGCAAAGGTAGCCACCGGTATGCCTTTGGGCATCTGCACGATGGACAGCAGCGAATCCATGCCCTTGAGATACTTGGACGGGATGGGTACGCCCAGCACCGGCAGCGTAGTTTTGCTGGCGATCACTCCGGCAAGATGCGCTGCGGCGCCCGCGCCCGCGATGAAGCATTGCGCACCCTGCGCGCTGACTTGCTTGATGTAGTCGAACAGCAGATCGGGCGAACGATGTGCGGAGATCACACGCGCGTCGAAGGCCACGCCGAAATCCTGCAACTGGCGCGCGGCCTGCTGCATGATCTCCCAGTCATTGGCGCTGCCCATCACGATGGAGACCAGCGGTTTCATGAAAACCTCCAATAACCTGCTGCGCGTTCGATCTGCGGTGTTGCGTGCTCACTCGCCGCCTCGCCTACCTTGATGGTATGTCTCGTTGCTCGTTGTGCCGCGCCTTGCAGCCCGAACTGCTCGCGACGGTTATTGAAGGTTTTCAAAATCATGCCTCCTTGTGGTAACTGACGACACGCTCGACTTCGTTCTTCGAGCCGAGAATTACCGGCACGCGCTGGTGCAAACCGGTCGGCTTGACGTCCATGATGCGCCCGTAGCCGGTGGAGGACATGCCGCCCGCCTGTTCGACGATGAAGGACATCGGATTGGCTTCATACATCAGGCGCAGTTTGCCTGCCTTGGCCGGATCCTTGGTGTCGAACGGATACATGAAGATGCCGCCGCGCGTCAGGATGCGGTGCACTTCTGCCACCATCGAGGCCACCCAGCGCATGTTGAAGTTTTTCTCACGACCACCGTCCTTGCCCTTCATGCATTCATCGATGTAGCGTTGCACCGGCTCTTCCCAGTAACGGCGGTTGGACATATTGATGGCGAATTCCTGGGTGTCGGCCGGAATCGTCATGTTCGGGTGAGTCAGAAAAAAGTCGCCGACATCGCGATCCAGCGTGAAGCCGTTCACGCCGTGCCCTGAGGTCAGCACCATCATGGTGGCCGGGCCATACAGTGCATAACCGGCACAAACCTGTTTGGTGCCGGGCTGCATGAAATCGGCAGCGGTCGGATTAGTTACGCCTTCCGGGCAGCGCAGGATGGAGAAAATGGTGCCGACAGAAATGTTTACGTCGATGTTGGAGGAGCCGTCCAGCGGGTCGAAAGTGATCAGGTATTTGCCCTTGGGATACTTGGCTGGAATGGGATAGATGTCTTCCATCTCTTCCGATGCCATGGCCGCCAGGTGGCCACCCCATTCATTGGCCTTGATGAACACCTCATTGGTGATGATGTCCAGCTTCTTCTGCGTCTCACCCTGCACGTTTTCGCTGCCCGCGCTGCCCAGCACGCCGATCAGCGCACCCTTGTTCACGTCATGCGCGATCTGTTTGCAAGCGGAAACGATGTCGTTCAGCAGCCCGGTAAAACTCCCGCTCGCATTGGG
>JANLID010000058.1 GCA_024654105.1 Gallionella sp.
GTGCTGTAAAAATCGGGATGCAGGTCGTGCGCCACGATTTCGGGCTGCACATCGAGTGAATTGCACAGACGCGCCACGGTATCGTCCAGCATCGTCCGCGCCTCGGCGCTATCCAGATCGCCGATCAGTTGCGAAACATACGCCTCGTTGCCGCGCGTGACGCAGACCGTGTTCTTCAGCCATGCTCCGCAGGCCAGAATCGACGGCCCGGAAAATGGCAACACAATGGATTTATCCAAATGACGCTTCCGGTTTCGCGGCAACCGCATTGCGGCAGCCGTCCTTGATCCACTCCAGCCATTCCGCCATGCCTGTGCCGCCGGTTGCCGAGATACGGATCACTTGCAGTTTGGGATTGATGCGGTGCGCGTATTCGATGGCGAGGTCGGCATCGAAGTCCAGGTGCGGCAGCAGGTCGCACTTGTTGAGCAGCATCAAGTCGGCCGCGCGGAACATGTCGGGATATTTGAGCGGCTTGTCCTCGCCCTCGGTCACCGACAGGATCACCACCTTGTGCGCCTCGCCCAGATCGAAGCTGGCCGGGCAAACCAGATTGCCGACGTTCTCAATCAGCAGCAGGCTGTCATCCTGCAAACCCAGTTGTTGCATGGCCTGACCGACCATCTGCGCATCCAGATGGCAGCCCTTGCCGGTATTGATCTGGATGGCGGGTGCACCGGCAGCGCGGATGCGCGCCGCATCATTGTCGGTCTGCTGGTCGCCCTCGATGACCGCGAGCGGCTGCGTTCCATTCAGGGCGGTAATGGTTTTCACCAGTAAGGTAGTTTTACCGGAACCGGGGCTGGAGACCAGATTGAGCGCGAAAATACCGTGCGCGAGCAGGTAGCAACGGTTTGCGTCGGCGTAACTGTTATTCTTGGCGAGGAGGTCTTGTTCAAGCTTGATGATGCGCGATGGAGTCGCCTCTTCAACATGCGCTGCATCATGCGAACGAAAACGCATCGGCCCGTCCGGCTTGTGCTGCCGCTGAAGCGCACGGCCTCCGATGAGCGTCGCACCCATTCCGCATCCGCATGTGGTACACATTATTCCACCTCAAGTTCCTTGACGCGCATCGCATCGCCCGCGATGACTTGCATTCCGTAGTTGCCACATTGCGGGCAGGCTTCGTACAGTGTGGCGATCTGCGTTTCGTGACCACAAGCATTGCATCTGCCCTGCCCCGCCGTCTCGACGATCTCCAGTCGCGCGCCATCGGCAATGCTGTCTCTGACCACCGTATCGAAACAAAAACGCATGGCATCCATCTCAACGCAAGAAAGCTGTCCGATTTCCAGCCATACCGTCCTGACTTGCTTGAAACCTTGCTTGCGTGCCGCTTCTTCAATGATCTCGCGCACACTCTCGGCCAACGACATCTCATGCATTATGTTTGGCCAAAATATCCTGAATCTGCGCTGGCTGAAATGCCACATCCCAGCACCATTCGCCAAAGCCGCCCTTGCTGTTCACGCCTTCCACCCAAGCATCCAGCGCAGCGCGCTTGGCGCGGTTCTGCTCCGAATCTTCGCCCTTGATTTCCAGTATCAAGGTCTTGCCATTGGCGAGACGAATCAGGAAGTCAGGCACGAACCTGCGGCGCGCGCCATTCCAGAGATAGTGAATCTGGAAACCCAGATGATCGTTTTTGGCATACGACTGCACCAGCTTGCTTTTCTCCAGCAAGTTGGCGGTGTGCATCTCCCAACTGCTGTCCACCACGACATGACTGATTTGCGACTTGATTGTCGGCTGGCATGGCTTGGTGGTGTACCAGATGCGCATGTAGCGGGTTGAGCCTATCGGCGATTCCTCGTTAAATACCGGCTCGATTTTTTCGGTATTCTGCTGATGAATGAAACGCAGCAGATGCTGAACCACGAGATCAATGTTCAATGCCAGTAATATCCGTTTGCGCAGCGGTTCCTGATGGAACAGCGAAGGAATATCCAGCTTGGCCGACTTGAAAAACTGCTCGACCAGTTTGATTAACTGAAAGACCAAAAAGTCTTTATTCCCGGTGAAACGCCCTGCGATTTCCTCATACGCTTTACGTGCCGCCTGAAATGTCAGGCGTTGCAACCGGAATTCCTCTGGCAGTTTTTCCAGATCAATCTCATATACCTTGCTCATGTCGGTCGCACCACCCACGGCTGGCGCAATCTCTACACTAATTGGTGTCTTCGCAGGATCAATCGTCAGCACGCCAACCTTTTGCCAGTCAACCACCAGCAAGGGACGAACCACCGTATCAACGCGCAACACATTCGGCCAGCGTATTTCAAGATCGTTGCGCTCGATCAACGACTCGATCTGAACGCTCGGCTTGGGCGGAGGAGGCGGTTCGCCACCCTCACCGGCATCTTGAAAAATCGAGAGCGGCACACCAAACACATTCACATATTCCGGCAGGAACAAACCATTCTCATCGGTCTCATAAGAGACACGGCGCAAACCGCGCCCAATCACCTGCTCGCACAACAACTGACTGGTGAAGGCGCGCAGCCCCATGATGTGCGTGACATTCTTGGCCTCCCACCCTTCCGAGAGCATCGCCACCGAAATCACGTTTTGCAAATCTTGCCCTGCACCGCCACGTTTGCCGACGTTATCAACAATCTCGCGCAACAGCTCCTCTTTCTTCATATCGCGCCATTTCTGCTTTCTGGTATCCGGCAGATTCACGCTATCAATGATGGCGTGCAGCCGTGCTTCGTAATCTTTGTCTGCGGTGGCAGTCTCGCCCAACTCGGCTTTCTCCAGCACTCTGGAATCCACGCGCAAGGTTTTATCGGGCGCTTTCATTTCCGGCCAATGCGCATCACCATGACGGAAGAAATGCTCAATGCGTGCGGCAGTCTCGGTGCGGTTGCATACGGTCAGCATCACCGGCGGTGAAGTATGTCCCGCCGCCTGCCATTGCTTGAGCGCATCGCGCCAATCCGCACCCAACAAGGCATACGCATCCTTCACCAGCTTGGGCAATGCCTCATGCGGCTCGGCCTTACGGTTCAAGTCCTCGGCCACTTCATCATCGCGGTAAATGTGATACAGCTTGGAACGATAAGTCCTCGTGTCCGGCAAGGCGTCGTCACGAATCACCACACGCGGGGTTTTAACCAGCCCCGCTTCAATGGCATCGTTCAAGCCAAAATCCGACACGATCCAATCAAACAGACCAGCCTCTGTGCTGGCCTTGCCAGTCGGCGCAAACGGCGTAGCAGACAAATCGAAGCAGCGCTGAATTCGGCGCGTCTTGTGGATACGATCCAATCCCTCCACCCAGCGCGTCGCCTCATCAAGGTCTAGTCCCTGTTCGGCTGCTTGCTTCTTGCTGATCTTCAACTCAGCCGGTATGCGGTACGCGTGATGCGCCTCGTCGTTGATGATGACCAGATCGCGATAACCGGCCAGCTTGCCCAATACCCGCTTGGTAAAGGCATCGTCACTTTCAGCACCCTTCTTTACCACCGAACGGTCTGCTTCCTTGAGCGGCATCAGGGTGTGCCAGTTTTCCACCCGCAACTCCATCTGATTCAGCTTCTGGCGCAAAGATTCGGAAGGGCATAACCCGAAAGTATCGTAATCATTATCCGGCTCGCCGGGATACAACACCCGCAGCCGCTCTTTCACGGTCAAACCCGGCGCCACGATGAAAATGGCGCGGGAATAATCCTTGTTGCGTTTCGGGTAGGTCAGCGCATTCAACACCTGCCAGGTGATGATCATCGCCATCACTGCCGTCTTGCCGCTGCCCGTCGCCATCTTGTTGCACAGACGCTCCCACGCGCCGCCGTCGCCCGGCACAGCTATCCCCTGCTTGAATTCAGCCGCAGCCTCTGTCCACCAGATCAGTGTCTCAATCGCCTCCAGTTGGCAAAAGTAGAAAGGATATTGCCGCGCACTCTGGTCAAACCAGTGCTGGAGCAGGGAGCGCGTAATTGAAGTGATGCCGGGGTAATCCCGCGCACGCCACGCATCCACACGCTGGCGAATTTCATTGACCCGATCCAGCCGTTCCGTGCGGCGTGTATTGTTGCGCACATCGAAAATCTCATATCCGGCAGGCCGCCGCTCCGCAACCAGCTTGAGCGTACCATCGCGCGCCTGCTCCCAGTGCTGCTGCGGGCAGACATAAGGGGTGTTGATGATAAGGGATTGCGCCACCTCAGTGTTACCCGGCCAGTCTGTGCATCGCTTCGGCAAATACCTTGAAGCTGGGCGAACAATTCCGCTGAAGGTTGAGATGAGCACCTATACGGCGCGCACCATCCCGTTTTTGGTATGCTGGAATTGCCTTGCGCAGTTCGGAAACCGGGCTGCCCAAGCGATCTGGATCACGGTAAATTGCCTTGCCATTCCAGTCTGCCACGCGCGGCAAGGAGAACCCTTCAGCCACCGCTACCCAGTCGCCAACAAACCAGGCCTCCAGCTCACGGCAGGCGATACGCACGAGGGTATCTGGTCGTCCAGCTTCACGACATTTTTCCATCAACCCTTGCTTGATGAGCCGACAATCCCCGTTATCCTGGTCACGCAGCACCACAAATGAAGTATTCGGTCTGAGCCAGGCACGCATACGGCGACCTATGCGTTTTTCCAAATCCTGCTTCCCCTCGAAAACCATGTACTCAACATGAATCCCCGCAGGAAGTATGGAAGGCAAAAAACCTTGCAAAGCGTCCTGTGCCGAAGGTTCTTCAAGCATAAAAACCAAAGTTTTCAAAGTGGATGGGCTCCCTGAAACAATCCCTCTTTCCAGAGATAGCCCATTTGATCTCCCTCTGCAATATAGGCAGAAACTTGTTTGTCTTCCTCGGCACGTTTAACAAGGGTGTAGCCATTTTCCTTCACCAGCCAGAAAACTTCGTTCAGTTGCACTGCGTTAAGAAAATCGGGCGAATGGGTCGAAACAAAAACCTGTCCACCCCGCATGGCATAGGCGCGAAATTCTTCCGCCAAGTCCCACAACAGGGATGGATATAGCTGGTTCTCTGGTTCTTCGACACATAACAGAGGGTGAGGCGAAGGATCGTACAGCAACACAAGATACGCCAGCATTTTGATCGTGCCATCCGACACGTAACGCGCAAGGAAAGGATCCTCGAAAGCTCCATCCTGAAACTTCAGCAACACCCGTCCTTCTTCGGTCGTCTTGGCTTCGACATTGGAAATCCCAGGCACACGGTTTTTGATTTTTTCCAGAATATTGGCGAACACATCCGGGTGATGTTTGTGCAGATATTCCACCACCAGAGAAAGATTTTCCCCTTCGCGTGAAAGATGCTCGGCGTACCCCGCCTCCTGTTCAGGCCGTGCGCGGCTGATATGAAAATCCGACAGGTGCCAGTTTTCGATCAGATTGCCCAGCGCAACCACAGCGGGAAAACGCTCGAATTGCGCCAACCCTTTGATTGCCAGAATGTCCGGGCTTTTGAGTGTTTGCGCTTCCCGTTTGAGATCTTTTTCATTAGTCACGGACTCCAGCTCATTGGTGACCGCTTCGCCTGTGCCATGGCTGAAATCAAGGAAATGCCAAGGCTGCCCCCTGCTGCCGCGCCGATAGCGAAGAATCTCACGAGCGACGACAGGCTTACCGTGTTCCTCGTCAATAGTCAGGCTGTAGGTAATCAGCGTGGATGAACCCCGCCCCAAATCAGCACGCAATTTCAACTCAATTTCTATAGGGCCGGTGCTTCCCCTGCTGCGCACTTCCTGAAATCCACGGCTCCCTCCCAGCTTGCCCAATGCCGCCGTCAGGTTGGTTGTCATCGCATCGCGCAAAAAACCAAAAACGGAAAACAACGTGCTTTTCCCCGAGCCGTTTGCGCCAACGAGAACGCAAAAATGTGGAATGTCGCGCAAATTAACATCCTGAAAGGCGCGAAAATTCTTCAGCCTGATTGCTTCGATTCTCATAATTTCACCCCAACACAATAATTTTCAACGACTCTATCCCGCGATCATCCACGATTTTCACCGCCACCTTGCGTTTTTCTCCCGGCTCGAATGGTAGCGAAACAGTTCCCTGATATGCTTTCAGCCCTTCCTCGTCCAACTCTGCCCGAATGTTCTTCTTGAGTTTGAACCAGCCATCGTCTTTGCCCGCCAGCGGAAAGAACACCTGACGCGGAAACAGCGAACGGTCATCGTAATCGGTATCCAGCATCCACACGGCAATCTTGTTCTTGCCGCCCGATACCAGTTCGCCCTTGGCGGTATCGAAGTAATCGAAGCCATGCACCTCGACTTCGTACCAATCTTTGCTCCCCTCGCCCTTTGGGAGAGGGGCTGGGGGTGAGGGCAGCTTGCGCAATTCCACATCCGGCTGCCCCATCAACCAGAACGACTGATTGCTGGAACGCGCCTTCTTCAAATCGTCGGTGAGAAGGTCGGTGTTCATCTGCGCCTTGAGCGCGGTGATGCCCTTGAGATGGTCAATATCCTTGGCCGCTTCCGGGTCGAAAGTGAACGCACAGAACACGATCACCTTTGGACGCGGGAATAATTCCGCCGCCTCATCCAGCGCCAGCGCCACCTGCCGCTGCTCCAATGCCGCATGTTCCGGGCCGAAGCTCACCACCACACGACTTGACTCCCCTCTCCCGCTGGCGGGAGAGGGGCTGGGGGTGAGG
>JANLID010000108.1 GCA_024654105.1 Gallionella sp.
CGACAATTTCCGCCTGGTATTCTGGATAGCAATAATTCCCGCCTTCCTGTGTGTGCTGCTCATCGCCTTCGGTGTCGAAGAGCCGGAGGTTACGCGTCCTGCCGCCCAACCCCGCTTACCGGTCAGCCGGACGAATTTGCGCCGCCTGCCCGCCCGCTTCTGGTGGGTGGTGGCTTTCGCCGCAGTGCTGACGCTCGCCCGCTTCTCCGAGGCATTCCTGCTGCTACGGGCGGAAAACGTAGGGCTGGCTGTAACCTGGGTGCCCGTGATCCTGATCGTGATGAACATTGTCTATGCCGCCAGCGCCTATCCGTTTGGCAAGCTATCCGACAATGGCAACCGGTCCAGACTGCTCGCTTGGGACATCTGCTTTCTCATTGCCGCCGACCTCGTGCTTGCCACCGCCACCAACATCTGGGCGGTAGGACTGGGTGCGGCGGCATGGGGGCTGCACATGGGCGCAACACAGGGTCTGCTATCTGCGCTGGTCGCCGAAGCCGCGCCTGCCGACCTGCGCGGCACTGCCTTCGGCGTGTTCAATCTGGCAAGCGGCGTTGCGCTGCTCGCCGCCAGCGTCATCGCCGGCGGACTGTGGAGCCTGCTCGGCCCGGCGATGACTTTTTACGCCGGTGCGCTGTTTTCCGCGATAGCCCTGATTGGGCTGCTCATCAAGCGAACTTGGGGGCATGCCAAATAAAAAACCCGCATTCGGCGGGTTTTTTATTTGCACTACGAAGCCAGCCTGAATTACTTCAGCTTGGTTTCCTTGTATGCGACATGCTTGCGAACTACCGGGTCGAACTTCATGAATTCAAGTTTTCCCGGAGTAGTACGCTTGTTCTTGTTGGTGGTGTAGAAGTGTCCCGTACCAGCGGATGACTCCAGTTTGATTTTTTCGCGTGCGCCTTTTGCCATGTTCGTTCTCCTTAAACTTTCTCGCCGCGGGCGCGCATTTCAAACAGCACTGCGTCGATACCATTCTTGTCGATGGTGCGCAGCGCTGCGTTGGTCAAGCGCAAGCTGACCCAGCGATTTTCATTTTCAACCCAGAAACGACGACGTTGCAGATTCGGCAAAAAACGACGCTTGGTTTTGTTGTTCGCGTGGGAAACATTATTCCCGACCATCGGGCGTTTTCCCGTTACTTGACATACACGTGCCATGGTTCTACTCCAACCGATTTTCAAAAGAGCGCGGATTCTACCGAAGGAATGAAGAATGTTCAACTTGAATTTTGATTTTTTACCGCTCCCCCACCACCACCTGCAAAAACGCATCACCATAGCGCGCCAGCTTGGCCTGTCCAATGCCACTGATCTGCCCTAATTCGTTCAGGCTGCCGGGACGGAGCTTGAGAATTTCCAGCAAGGTGCTGTCGTGAAAAATCACATAAGGCGGAACGCCTTGTTCGCGGGCGAGTTCCATCCGTTTGGCCTTGAGGGCTTGCCATAGCGGATCTTCGTTGGCTCCGGTGAAAGGTTGGCGGCGGCGTGCGTCGCGCTCCTCCTTGGTCGCGCGGCGTTTGGCTGGAGCAACATCGCGCCGCAACCACACTTCCTGTTCGCCGCGCAGCACGGGGCGTGCAGCTTCGGTGAGGCGCAGACCACCGTAGGCTTCCATATCCACGTTGAGCAAACCAGCGGCGACGAGCTGGCGATACACGCTGCTCCATTGCGCTTGCGCCAATTCCTTGCCAATACCGAAGGTACTGAGTTGCCGATGGCGAAATTGCTCGATTTTTGCGGTCTCTTTGCCGAGCAGTACGTCGATCAGATGCCCGACGCCGAAACGCTGGCCGGTGCGATAAACACAGGACAGCGCCATCTGCGCCGCTTGTGTCGCGTCCCAGGTATCCACGGGTGACAGGCAGTTGTCGCATTGACCACAGTCGCCGGGATGTTCTTCACCGAAGTAACGCAACACGGTTTGGTGGCGGCAGTCGGTGGATTCGCAGAAGCCGAGCAGCGCATCGAGTTTTTGCAGTTCGACGCGCTTGCGTTCTTCGGGCGCATCGCCGGACAGCAGCATCTGACGCATCGACACGACATCGCCCAGGCCATAAGTCATCCACGCATTTGCGGGCAGCCCGTCGCGCCCGGCGCGACCGGTTTCCTGATAGTAACCTTCCATGCTCTTGGGCAAGTCAAGATGGGCGACGAAGCGCACGTTGGGCTTGTCGATGCCCATGCCGAACGCGACGGTAGCGACCATGATGACACCCTCCTCGCGCAAAAATTTTTTCTGGTTTGTGTTGCGCGTGGCGGCATCGAGTCCGGCGTGATATGGCAACGCATCCCAGCCGCTCTCCTTGAGCCAAGCGGCAGTCTCTTCCACCTTCTTGCGCGACAGACAATACACGATGCCGGCATCGTCCGGATGCTCGGTTTCGAGAAAGGTCTGCAACTGCTGACGCGCGTTATTTTTTTGCGTGACGCGGTAGCGAATGTTGGGACGGTCAAAGCTGGAGACGAATTGCCGTGCCTGTTCCAGCGCCAGCCGCTCGACGATCTCGCGCCGCGTCGGCGCATCGGCCGTAGCGGTCAGCGCGATGCGCGGCACGTTTGGAAAGCGCTCGTGCAATACGGTCAGCGCGCGGTATTCGGGGCGGAAGTCGTGCCCCCATTGTGAGACGCAATGAGCCTCGTCGATGGCGAACAGGGCGATGCGGTTCTCCTGCTGCAATCGCTCCAGCAGATTCAGAAAGCTTTCCGTCATCAACCGCTCCGGTGCGACATACAGCAACTTCAATTCGCCACCCAGCACAGACCGCAACACTTCGCGCGCCGCCTCGGCATCCAGGCTGGAATTCAAAAAGGCAGCCTGCGCGCCAAGCTGCTTGAGCGCATCCACCTGATCCTGCATCAATGCAATCAGTGGCGACACCACAATGCCAACGCCCGGGCGTAACAGCGCGGGAATCTGGTAGCACAGCGATTTGCCGCCGCCGGTCGGCATCAGCACCAGCGCGTCGCCGCCGGCTACAACATGTTCGACGATGGCCTGCTGCGCACCGCGAAAGGATGCATAGCCGAAAACGTCACGGAGAATTTGCTGGGCGGAATGGGTTGTTATGGGTAGCACGACAGGGGGCACCAGCTAACGACTCGCAGGTTTCGCCTCGGTTACAGCAGAAATCGATGACGGCGGCTGATTCTCGATGATCTGAAAAAATACTTCATCGCGCTTGACCATGCCCAACTCGCTACGGGCGCGTTCTTCGATCGCCTCGGTACCCTGCTTGAGATCACGCACCTCGGCATCCAGCAAGGCATTGCGCGCCTGGGTCTGCTGATTGGCCTGCTGCTGCGATTCAACCTGGCGATTCAGGTCCCAAACTTTTAACCGGCCGCCTTTGCCCAGCCAAAGCGGGTACTGCAACAACAGTAGCAGCGCAACCAGTATCAGCGTGATCGCACGCATTATCCAAGTTGGTAATACGCCTCACGCCCCGGATAGGAGGCGGTGTCGCCCAGGTCCTCTTCGATGCGCAGCAACTGGTTGTATTTCGCCATGCGGTCGGAACGCGACATCGATCCGGTCTTGATCTGCATCACGTTGGTGGCCACCGCGAGGTCGGCGATAAAGGAATCTTCAGTCTCGCCGGATCGATGCGAGATCACGGCGGTGTAACCGGCACGCTTGGCCATTTCGATCGCGGCAAAAGTTTCGGTCAATGTGCCGATCTGGTTGACCTTGATCAGGATGGAATTCGCCAGACCCTGGCGGATGCCTTCGCGCAATATTTTTGTGTTGGTGACAAACACGTCGTCACCGACCAACTGGATTTTTTTGCCGAGGCGGCCGGTGAGATGCTTCCAGCCGTCCCAGTCCAGTTCGCTCATGCCGTCTTCGATGCTGACGATGGGATACTTGTCCACCCAGGTGGCATACAGGTCGATGATCTGAGCGGAATTCAGGGTCAACCCGTCCGCTTTCAGATGGTACTGCCCATCCTTGTAGAACTCCGACGCGGCGGCATCGATACCGATCGCCACGTCAGCACCGGGCACATAGCCGGCGGCATCGATCGCTTCCACGATGACTTCCAACGCGCCTTCGTTGGAACCCAGCGCAGGCGCGAAGCCGCCCTCGTCGCCCACCGTGGTGCTGAGACCGCGCTGGTGGAGAATTTTTTTCAGGTGATGAAACACTTCGGCACCGCAGCGCAACGCCTCGCGAAAACTCTGGCTGCCTATCGGAATGATCATGAATTCCTGGATGTCCGCACCGCCTTCGGCATGCGCCCCGCCATTGATGATGTTCATCATCGGCACCGGCATTTCCATGCGCGCGGCGCCGCCCAGATAGCGGTATAGCGGCAGGCCGCTTTCTTCCGCCGCGGCGCGTGCCACGGCCATCGACACCGCGAGCATCGCATTCGCGCCGAGACGCGATTTATTGTCCGTGCCGTCCAGTTCGATCATGGTCTGGTCGATGAAGGCCTGTTCCGCCGCATCCAGCCCGATGATCGCTTCGGCAATTTCGGTGTTCACATATTCCACCGCCTTGAGCACGCCTTTTCCGAGGTAGCGCTGCTTGTCACCATCGCGCAGCTCCACCGCTTCCTTGGTGCCGGTGGATGCGCCGGACGGCACGGCGGCGCGTCCCATCACGCCGGATTCCAGCAACACGTCCGCCTCCACAGTCGGGTTGCCGCGCGAATCCAGAATTTCACGGGCGATCACGTCAATAATTGCGCTCATACTTTTTTCCTCAAGTTAATTTGTAGGGCGGGTTACACCCGCCGTTGGAGGGTCATACTCGCCATCACATCCGATTATGCAATGGCGGGTGTTACCCGCCCTACATGTTTTTCAAATCGAGATTTTCTTCAATCAATCCTTGCCGCTTGACGGTTTCGTCCAGCACCATCAGGGTTTGCAGCAACACCTTGAGATGCCCGAGCGGAAAGGCATTTGGCCCGTCCGACAGCGCCTTGGCCGGGTCGGGATGCGTCTCCATGAACAGCCCGGAAATCCCCGCCGCCACCGCAGCGCGCGCCAGCACCGGCACGAATTCGCGCTGCCCGCCGCTGACCGTGCCCTGCCCGCCGGGCAACTGCACCGAATGCGTGGCATCGAACACCACCGGGCAGCCGGTGTTGCGCATCACCGCCAGCGAGCGCATGTCCGACACCAGATTGTTGTAGCCGAACGACGCGCCGCGCTCGCACACCATGAGGTTGTCCTGGCCGCTGGCGTCACGCGCTTTTTCCACGACATTCTGCATGTCCCACGGCGACAGGAACTGCCCCTTCTTGATGTTCACCGGCTTGCCAGCACTCGCTACAGCCTGGATGAAATCGGTCTGGCGGCACAGGAACGCGGGCGTTTGCAGCACGTCCACGACCGCCGCGACCGGTGCGATTTCCTCAATGTCATGCACGTCGGTCAGCACCGGCACACCCAACTGCACTTTCACCTCACTGAGGATTTTCAATCCGGCATCCAGGCCGAAGCCGCGAAACGATTTACCGGAGCTGCGGTTGGCCTTGTCGTAGGAAGATTTGTAAATGAATGGCAGGTTCAATTCGCGGCAGATTTCCTGCAACTGCCCGGCGGTATCCAGCGCCATTTGCTGCGATTCGATCACGCACGGTCCGGCAATCAGGAACAGCGGGCGATTTAATCCAGCTTCGAAGTTGCATAGTTTCACGCAACCACCTCTGTCCTCTGTCCTCTGTCCTCTGACTTCTGATGCCGCAATGCCGCCTCGATATAGGACTTGAACAGCGGGTGCCCGGCGCGCGGCGTGGAGGTGAATTCCGGGTGGAACTGCACGCCGACGAACCACGGGTGCATGGATTGCGGCAATTCCATCATCTCCGGCAAATCCTCGGAAGGAGTGCGCGCGGAAATGATCAGCCCGGTTTTTTCCAGCGCGGGCACGTAATGGTTGTTCACCTCATAGCGATGGCGGTGCCGCTCGTTTACTTCGTCGCCATAGATACGCTGCGCCAGCGTGCCGGGCATGACCGGGCAGCGTTGCGAGCCGAGGCGCATCGTGCCGCCCAGATCGGAATCGCTGTTGCGCGTCTCCACCTTACCGTCGCGGTCGCGCCATTCGTTGATCAGCGCCACCACCGGATGCTCGGATTCCATATTGAATTCGGTGCTGTTCGCGTCGGCCATGCCCGCAACATGCCGCGCATATTCGATCACCGCCAATTGCATACCAAGACAAATTCCCAGATAAGGCACCTTGTTTTCGCGCGCAAAACGAATCGCGGAAATTTTTCCTTCAGTGCCGCGCTTGCCGAAACCGCCCGGAACCAGGATAGCATCGAAATGCTCCAGGCTCTGGATGCCGGATACCTCGATATCTTCCGAATCGATGTATTCGATATTCACCTGGGTTGAGGTATGAATGCCAGCGTGGCGCAACGCCTCAATCAGCGATTTGTAGGATTCGGTCAGGTCTACATATTTACCGACCATACCGATGGTGATCTGGTGCTGCGGGTTCTCCTGCGCAGTGATGAGATTTTTCCATACCGACAGGTCGGCGGGCGGCGCATTCAAGGCCAGTTCTTCGCAAACGATGCGATCCAGTCCCTGCTCGTTAAGTATTTGCGGGATCTTGTAGATGCTGTCCACATCCCACATCGAGATCACGCCCTCTTCGCGCACGTTGGCAAACAGCGAAATTTTGGCGCGCTCGTCATCGGGAATCGGCCGGTCGGCGCGGCACACTAACGCGGTAGGAAAAATACCGATCTCGCGCAATTTCTGCACACTATGCTGCGTCGGCTTGGTTTTCAGCTCGCCTGCCGTGGCGATGTAAGGAACCAGCGTCAGGTGCACGTAAGCAACCTGATTGCGCCCCATGCGCAGCCCCATTTGCCGCGCCGCTTCGAGGAACGGCAGCGACTCGATGTCGCCAACCGTGCCGCCGATCTCGACGATTGCCACATCGGCGTTACCGTCGAGCGAAGCCGCCGCGCCGCGTTCAATAAATGCCTGAATCTCGTTGGTGATATGCGGGATCACCTGCACCGTCTTGCCCAGATATTCGCCGCGCCGCTCCTTGCGTATCACGCTGTCGTAGATCTGCCCGGTGGTGAAGTTGTTGGCCTTGCGCATCTTCGCGGAAATGAACCGCTCGTAATGCCCCAGATCCAGGTCGGTTTCCGCGCCGTCCTCGGTGACGAACACCTCGCCGTGCTGGAACGGGCTCATGGTGCCCGGATCGACGTTGATGTAGGGATCAAGCTTGAGCATCGTTACCTTGAGGCCGCGCGACTCGAGAATGGCCGCAAGCGAAGCGGCGGCAATGCCCTTCCCCAGGGAAGAGACAACGCCGCCGGTGATGAAGATGTACTTGGTCATGCGGGTGCCCGGACATAACCAGCCACCTGGTTGTCGTTAACCAGCGGCTATGTCACCGTATTCTGGTGACATAGCCGAATGGCTATGCAAAGCTTTTGACAGCCTGGCGGAATGGCTAGTAGTTTATCAAATGTTTTTCGTAGGGCGCGATGATACCGTAAAACAGCCTGCCCTCAAAATTCGGGACGACCCGGGAACCGCTTTTTGTGCGCCGTTATGAGCCGCATCCTGAAGCCTGCCCGGCAATCATGACTTCGGATGCTCCGCACCGCACGCAAAGAGTTCCTGCAAGGTCAGGTCGGCGCTTTGCTCAAGCTGCCCGGAATAACCGGCAAGCCATTGCTGCAATGGATCGTCACTCTGCTCAACGGGCAGGGCGCTGTGATCCAGCACGAACAGGCGCAGCAATTCGCTGGCGCGAATCTGGTTTGCATCACGCATCAACAGCCAGCTTTGACCCTCTGCCTTGCGCACAATATCGGCGTCTGCCAGCTTTTCAAGAATTTTTTCCAGCACGTCATATCCGAGGCGCAACGATCTGGATAATTCCGGGAGAGTGCTCACTTTGCCCTGCTGTAAACCATGCGCCATAATTTGCAACACGCGCAGCGCATTAAGCAATTGGGTGGCCGATGATAAATACTGTGTCGCGGGGGCACGCCAGTGCGACAGTGATGCCGCGATCACCGCGCCGACCAAAATGGTCAGCCAGGACAAATAAATCCACATCAGGAAAACCGGCACGCTGGCGAATGCGCCATATACCAGCTTGTAGGTGGGAAAATGGCTGATGTAATAACCGAATATGCGGTTCATGGCCTCAAAAATCAGGGCGGCCACAATTGCCCCGATCAATGCGTGTGTGCGCGGCACATAGCGATTCGGCACCAGCCTGAACAACATGGCAAACGCCAGCGTGGTAAACAACACCGGCAATACCTTCAGCACATTCACGCCGAAAACCGGGATATGTTTGGCGTAACCCATCGACAATCCGACCAGCCACGAAGTCAGCGACAGGCTTGCGCCGATGAGCAAGGGCGCGAGAGTAAGCACCGCCCAGTAAACCGTCAGCCGCTTGAGCAACGGGCGCGGGCGCGCCACCTGCCAGATGGTATTGAATGCCTGGCTTATAGTCAGCATCAGCAGCATCGCCGTCATCGCCAGAAATACAATGCCGACCGCCGTCAGGCGCATCGCGCTCTCGGTAAACTGCTGCATGTATTCCGTGATGATCTTTCCCGCCATCTCCGGCATCAGGTTGTTGAGCAGATATATTTTGATCTGATTGGAAAAATCCTCGAATACCGGAAATGCCGAAAATACGGTCAAGGCGATGGTAATCAAGGGCACCAGCGACAACAGCGTGGTAAAGGTCAGGCTCGCTGCAATCTGGATGCAGCGGTCCTGATGGAAGCGCATCGCGATGAAGCGTATGAAGTTCAGAAAGTCCCGCAAGTTTTTTTGCATGACTAATCACCTCCTTACCTGATTAGCCACAAAGTACAGCCGCGCGAATGAGGCGTTCGGGATGCGGCGAAGTAACGGCTGATGCTCGAAGTAGTCTGGGCAGAATCACCGACAG
>JANLID010000226.1 GCA_024654105.1 Gallionella sp.
CCTCTCCCCGCCAGCGGGGAGAGGGCAGGGTGAGGGGCGCGCATCCCTCGCCGACCTCTACGACCCGCTCACGATGCCGCCCGCACTGACCAAAGCCCACCAAGCCCTCGATCGCGCCGTGGATGCCTGCTACCGCAAGGCCGCGTTCGCCAGCGACGCGCAGCGCGTGGAGTTCCTGTTCGAGCGCTACCAGCAACTCACCAGCTTGCTGCCGACGGAAAAGAAAACCAGGAGAAAACCAACAGCTACTTGATTCGCCGCAGGAGTTTGCGCTCGATGTCGTCCGTGGCATCTACGGAGGCAAGCATTTCGTTGAATTAAAATCCACCCTTGAAGCCTGACGTGAGATAAAAATCGCTGCAACCCGGCAAGGCTTATTGGAATAAAATATCAGCCGCGTTGTTCGGTGTAGTGTGTTCTTTGTGCTACAGTCTGGCTTGCATCGCGGAACAGCAGATCGCTTCGTTCGCGGCGGAGATGCAAAGTCTCCAAGGTGGGAACATAACAATAATGATACATTTTGAAACTGGATCAATAAATCAGTCAATGACAGAATTACAGCAAGCACAAGACATCGAAGCACAACCACAATCCATGGAAGCGGCCGACCTGCTGGTCGCCTATCTTGAACAAATCAGTGTCGAGTTTGTATTCGGTGTGCCCGGCGGCGCCATCGAGCCGCTGTACAACGCGCTCGCGCGCAGCGCCCGGCGCGGCGGGCTACGCCCCATCGTAGCGCGCCACGAATCGGGGGCCGCTTTCATGGCCGATGGCTACGCTCGTGAAACAGGCAGGATCGGCGTGTGCTGTGCCACTTCCGGCCCGGGCGCCACCAACCTGATCACCGGCGTGGCCTGCGCTTATGAAAACGAGATTCCGCTGCTGGTCATCACCGCCCAGCCCTCGCTGCATTTGTTGGGCAGGGGGGCGATGCAGGAATCTGCTGGCATGGGGGGTATCGACACGGTAGCGATGTTCCGCACCTGCACACGCTACAGCGCGCTGATTTCCCATCCTGACCAACTGGAAAGGCAACTGACCACTGCGCTGCTGAGCGCGTACCAGCCAACACCCGGCCCGGTCCACCTCAGCATCCCGGTAGACGTGCAGCGCTCCTTGATGAAGAGCGGCCCTGCCTTCAATCTCGCGCATCTGCTACAGCCGCTGTCTGCGGTTGATGACGCGGCGGTTCGCGAATTACAGGCGCAACTGGCGCAGGCACAGCGGGTGGTGGTACTGATCGGCAGCGGCTGCGGGGAGGCGATCGACCTCGTCATCGAATTGGCGGAGAGGATAGGCGCGGTTTTCGTCGTCACACCCGATGCCAAGGGGTTCATCAGCCCGCGCCATCCTTCGTACCTTGGCGTATTCGGTTTCGCCGGACACTCGTCCGCCTTTGCTGCGATGGAAGACAAGGCTGTTGACCTGATACTTGCAGTTGGCACAGACATGAGCGAATTTTCCAGCAATGGCTGGTGTGAATCGCTGCTGAACAACCGGCTGGTGCATATCGACTCCTGCGAAGCGCACCTGACGCGCTCGCCGATGGCGCGATTGCATGTGCGCGGCCGTATCCGCCCGGTATTCGAGCGGCTGCTGCGAACGCTGCGCAGGGAGGGTACGACAGAGATTTCCGTTGGTGAGCAGCGAAGATTCAGAAAAATCTCGGTTGACGATCCGTTCAAATCTGCATCAGTAGGCGCACCCATCAAGCCGCAGTATTTGATGCGCGAACTCGGCTGGCGCAGCCCACCCGATACGCGTTTTCTGGTTGATACCGGCAGTAGCATCGCATGGGCGATCCATCATCTGGGGATGCACGACCACCAAGCCAGCGCAGGGGGGTGGATGCGCGTCACGATGAATTTCGCCCCGATGGGCTGGGCCATCGGCGGCGCGGTCGGCACCGCGCTCGCCAACCGCGCGGTGCCGGTAGTCTGCATCACCGGCGATGGCAGCCTGCTGATGAACGGCCAGGAGATGACCGTGGCGCTGACCGAGAAGCTTGGCGTGCTATTCGTGATCCTCAACGACGCGGCGCTGGGCATGGTGAAGCACGGCCAGCTTCTGGCCGGTGCGGAACAGGTCGGGGTCGATCTGCCGGTGGTGGATTTCCGGCTGCTGGCCGAATCCATGGGCATCCCGGGCCATGTGATCCGCACCGCGCAGGACTTCGAAAATCTGGACCTGGACGCGATCCTGCGCCATCCGGGCCCGACCGTGCTGGACGTGCGCGTCGATAAGGAGGAAGTCCCGCCGATGGGACTGCGTATCAAAATTTTGGGGGCGGTGGGATAAGCATGGAATCCATCCATACCCGCATCTGGCAGGAGGAAGCCGAACCAGACAACGCGTTCGCAGCGGCATCCTGTCATTGCCATGGCTACGATGTTTACGGAGACCTGCTGGTTCATGCAAGCTGGATCGAGTATTTGTTTCTGCTGTTTCGCGGCGAAGCGCCGACACCTGAGCAAGCCAGACTGCTGGAGGGCTTGGCAATCGCGCTGGCAAATCCAGGGCCGCGCGATGCAGCGGTGCATGCCGCGATGTGCGGCGGGGTCGGGGGTTCCACTTCGGCATCCTGTTTGATGGCCGCGCTGGCGGTGGGTGCGGGTGCATCCGGCGGCGCGCGGGAAGTGCATCTCGCGATGGAGGACTGGATTGAGCGCGGCGCCGATCTGGCTTTGTGGCAAACAGGCCTGGCGATAAATCCGGTGGCTGATCCGGCCAGCGTCTGGCCTGCTCCCGGCCATCCCCCCGGTTTCGATCCGTATGGCGTGCGCTGCGCGACGCCGGTGCTGCAAACTCTGGCGCATCTTGCCGGGCTCGGTTGCGGAACAACTCTGGCATGGCTGCAGGAACACCGGACGGCGCTGGAATCTGCCGCCGGTCTGCCGCTGGCGATGACAGGCGTGGCGGCGGCGGCGTTGTGCGATCTGGGTTGCATGCCGGCGCAGGGAGAAATGCTGTTTCTGTTGCTGCGGCTGCCGGGCGCTGCGGTGCACGCGCTGGAGCAAAAGGATTACGGCCACAAGAATTTTCCATTCTTCCGCATTGAACTGGAGAACGACCCCGGCCCAGCCCGGACGGCAGGCTCAACGGAGAATGCGATATGAATGGGCCGCAGTTGTTAGAAGAATATGTCGGGCGGCTGTCCACCCGCATGGGAGCGGTTTTCCCGGGCGAACGCGCGGTGTTTCGCGGCCAGGATTTATTCACCTCGCTCAAGGATCTGGATTGGCTGGAACTTTATTTGTTCGGTGTCACCAGCCGCCGCTATACGCCGCAGCAGATGCGAGTATTGCATGTGCTTTGGACACACAACAGTTATCCCGATCCGCGCCTGTGGAATAACCGCGTCGCGGCGCTGGCGGGCACGGCGCGCAGCACCGGTGCGCTCGGCATCGCCGCCGCGCTGGCGGTCTCCGAGGCGACAATCTATGGCGGAGCTTCACAACTGCGCTGCTGTGAATTTTTGACTCGCGCCAAAAAAATGGTGGATCAAGGGGCTGACCTGGAAGCATTGGTGCGCGCAGAAATCAAGGAAAAGCGCGGCATTGGCGGTTACGGACGACCGATTGTTCGAGCTGATGAGCGCATAGACCCGATCATGGCGATCGTGCGTGAACAGGGTCTGGACGGTGGGCCGCATCTCAAGCTCGCCTTTGAAGTGGAGCGCATCCTGCTGGCTGGACGCTGGCGCTGGCAGATGAATAGCGTCGGGCTTACGGCGGCACTATGTGCCGATTTCGGTATGGATCCGCGCGAGTATTATTTAGTGGCCGCCCCCGTTTTCCTTGCCGGCATGCCGCCGTGCTATCTGGACGCGGCTGATAAACCGGAAGGACAACTGTTTCCGTTGCCATGCCGCGCTATACTGCATAAAGGTGTTGCCCGCCGCCGCTGGCGCGCCGCAAAACCAAGTGCTCAGGCTGATGGGTAAGCATTCCTGACACCGGGAAATATGATAAAAATAGCAGCATAATAATTACAATACGTAATAGGGGAGTTGTCATGAGAAGATCCATAATGCCGTTACTGGCTGTATGGCTGGCTTTCGCGTGGGCTGCTGGTTCCCATGCCGCGCCGCCGTCCGAGGAAGAAGAACTGGCGCTGGCCTACGGTGACAAGTCCTTCGTCACTATCGCCACTGGCATCCGGCAACCAATCGCGCGCGCGCCGTCGGTCGCCACCGTGGTCACTGCGGAAGACATAGCCGCGATCGGCGCGGCGGATCTGGATGAAGTGCTGGAAACCGTGCCCGGCCTGCATGTATCGCATTCCCCCATCGGCTACAACCCGATCTATACCATCCGCGGCATCCACACCCAGTACAATCCCCAGGTGCTGATGCTGGTGAACGGCATACCGATCACCGGCGTGTTTGTCGGCGACCGTTCATTCGTCTGGGCTGGCATGCCGGTGGAAAATATCGCACGAATCGAGGTGATCCGCGGCCCCGGTTCTGCGCTGTATGGCGCGGACGCTTTTTCCGGCGTGATCAACATCATCACCAAGACAGCTCCTGACATCAACGGCACGCAGCTCGGTTTGCGTGCCGGCTCGTTCAACAGCCGCGATGCCTGGGTACAACACGGCGGCGCCTGGGGCGGACTCGATGTTGCGGCCTATTTGCGGGCAGGTGCCACTGACGGCCAGCACCAGATCATCACCGCGGACGTGCTGTCCGGCACGCCATTTCCTTCCCTCGCGCCGGGACCGGTCAACCTCGGCCGCGACGCGATCGACGGCCGCCTCGACCTGGCGCGCGACAAATGGCGGCTGCGCGCCGGCTATCAGCAGCGTTCCAACGCGAGTAGCGGCGCTGGGGTGGCATCGGCGCTGGATCCCCGGGGGCGCAATTTCGGTGAGCGCATCTCCACCGATCTTACCTGGCAGGACACGAACTTCGCGCCCGACCTGGATGTAACCGCCCAGGCCAGCTATCTGCACATCACCGAGCAATCCGACCTGACGCTTTACCCACCCGGCTTTCCCGGCTTCCCCAATGGCGTGATCGGCAATCCAGACAAGTGGGAGCGCCACTTGCGCTTCAACCTGTCGGCTGCTTATACCGGCCTTCAGAGCCACAAGCTGCGTTTCGGCGCCGGAACCCAGGATGATGACCTGTATCGCATCAGGGAAACCAAAAATTTTACGCTGATGCCGATCCCCGGTGGTTTCTTTCCGGCGCCGCTCGGAGCGGTGGTGGACGTGACCGACACCGCGCCTTTCCTGCGCCCGCACAGCCGCCGCGTGAATCATGTCTACGTGCAAGACGAATGGTCTTTCACCAAGGACTGGTACCTGACCGCCGGCGTGCGCCACGACCAGTATTCCGATTTCGGCGGCACCACCAACCCGCGCATTGCACTGGTATGGGAAACCGCCTACAACCTGACCAGCAAGCTTCTCTATGGTAAAGCTTTCCGTCCGCCGTCGTTCTCCGAACTTTATATCATCAACAACCCGGTGGGATTGGGCAACCCCAACCTCAGGCCGGAAACCAACGAATCTATGGAACTGGCTTTTGCATGGCAGGCGACCGGCGCCCTGCAGGCGAACCTGAACCTGTTCCGTTACCAGATGAAGGATATTCTGCGTTTTGTGCCGAATCCGGATAACACTATTACCGCGCAGAATGCCGGGCGGCAGCACGGTCAGGGCATGGAAGTCGAGCTGGTCTGGGAAGCGGGCCCAAGCCTGCGGCTGTCCGGCAATTACGCGCAGCAACGTTCGATTGATGAGGCAACCAACCAGGATGCGGGCAACGCACCCCGGCATCACGTCTATGCGCGGGCTGACTGGCGCTTAATGCCCCGCTGGACTCTGGACACGCAGCTCAATTACGTCGCCGGGCGCCAGCGCGAGCCGTCGGACACCCGCCCTGCCATCGCCGATTACCACACCGTGGACCTCACGCTGCGCAACCAGCAGCAGAACAGCAGTTGGGATTTCGCGTTCAAAGTGCTCAACCTGTTCGATGCCGACGCACGCGAGCCGTCTCCGGCGCCGGGTCTGATTCCCAACGACCTGCCGCTGGCCCCGCGCGAGTGGCGCTTCGAGGTGAGCCACCAGCTCTGATGGGTAATTCCGTTTCTAACTCAATGGTGAAATATCGTAGGGTGCGCTATGCGCACCAATGATAATGGTGCGCATAGCGCACCCTACGTGATTGCACAGCGAGGAGCAAAAGACGAATCCAGGAGCAGACTGGCTGCGCCGTTGCTGGGCATCGTGCTGCTATTCTTCACAGCACTGGCCGTTACATCACCGGCATGGGCAGCGGGGGAAGACAGGATCGCAGTGATCTATCCCGACATCGGTGAGCCGTATCGGGGGATATTCACGAAAATAATCGAGGGTGTCGAGGACAAGCTCGGTGTCCGGGTAGCCAGCCATCCGGTGCGGCCCGACACGGATCCCAGTGTGCTGAAAGCCAGTCTGCTGCGCCAGAATACCAGAGTGGTGATCGCCCTTGGCAGGCAGGGCATGAAGGCGGTAACGGCGCTGAACGGCGACATCGGGGTGGTGGTGGGTGGCGTGTTGACAGTGCCGGAAAATGAGGCACGAGGGCAACCGGTAATCAGCCTGTCGCCGGATCCCGTATTGCTGTTTGCGCGCATGAAGATGCTGATGCCGGCGGCGAAGCGTGTGCACGTCGTCTACGATCCCGCTGTCAATGGCTGGCTGATAAAATTGGCCAAGGAAGCAGCTTATGCTCAGGGGCTGGAGTTGGTGGTGCACGAGGCGCAGGATTTGCGCAGTGCGGTCATGCTATATCAGGAAATTTTTTCTGCGGCAAATGGCCGCAGAGATGTCTTATGGTTGCCTCAGGATTCCACCACGGTGGAAGAAAGAATAATTCTGCCTCTGGTGCTGCAGGAATCGTGGAATCAAAACATTGCGGTTTTTTCCAGCAATTCCAGCCACGTCCGGCGTGGCGTACTGTTTTCGCTTTATCCCGACAACGTGGCGCTGGGAAAGAGTCTGGCCGGTTTGGCTCAGGACATTTTGAGCTCCGGTCACTATGGAGTGCGTGGCGTGATGCCATTGCGCGACGTGCAAAGTGTTGTCAACCTGCGCACCGCCAAGCACCTGGGGCTCAATCCGGATAGCCAGCAGGGCTTCGACACGATATTCCCCGAGAAATGAACGCACCCACCCATGAATAAGATATTCAACAAATTTCTCCAAAAGCTCACTTTTGAGCGCCAGCTTGGCGTCATGGTCACGCTCGGCATTCTTTTTCTGGCGCTGTTTTCCTCTCTGGCGGGATCGTGGCAGAGTAACGAGCGGGTACGCGCCAACCTTATTGAGCAGGGTCAGAGCATCACCGAGAATCTGGCACGCCAGAGCGCCCTGGCGCTGATTTACGCCTCGCCCGACAATGCCGCTGAGGCAGTGAACGCTACGATGGCTTTCCCGGGCGTGGTCAGCGTGGAAATACGCGATGTCAACCAGCGCATATTGCTGACACGCGGCAGCGCCGACCCCGCCGAATTTCCCGCTGTAATCGAGCGGGCCGACCTGGCGCCGGGCGCAGCCGCTCTCGGTACAGAACGCCGGCATGCATGGCGTTTTGCTGCGCCGGTGCATACGCAGCCTGCTGCCGAATCGCCATTCAATGTGCAGGCAGCCGCACCCGAGTTGCTCGGCCATGTTGCGGTGGTGATGAGCAAGGAGGCGATGACCCAGACGACTACCGACATTTTCGTCGCCAACCTGGCCACATCGTTTTCCTTCGCGCTGCTGTTCCTGTTCATGATCCGCTTCCTGACCAACCGCATGACGCGGCCGCTTAACCAGTTATCGGCCAGCATGGGGCGTGCCAAGGCGGGCGAATCGGAGGTGCGCGCCGTGCTTGCCGGGCCGAAGGATATCGCCGACATGGCTCATGCCTTCAATAGCATGATGGCGGTGCTGGAAGAGCGCGAGGCGGCTTTGCGCGTTGCCGCCATTG
Organism: Gallionella sp.; assembly: GCA_024654105.1. GTDB lineage: Bacteria > Pseudomonadota > Gammaproteobacteria > Burkholderiales > Gallionellaceae > Gallionella. The sequence goes on from JANLID010000226.1 coordinate 7,964, forward strand.
CCTTCGAGATCGAAGAAGGCATGATAGTTACTGACAGCAACGAGGTGATCATTCGGGTCAACCGTGTTTTCACGGAACTGACCGGCTACAGCGCCGAGGAAGCTATCGGCAAAAACCTGGATATGCTCAAGTCCGATCGCGAGGATGTGGAGTTCTACCCGCGCATGCGGGGAATCCTGCATCGCGACAATTACTGGCAAGGGGAAATCTGGAACTGCCGCAAGAGCGGAGAAATCTACCCGGAATGGCTGACCATTACCGCCGTTGTCGGCAAAGACGGCAAGATCACGAATTATATTTGTGCGTTTTTTGACATCACCGAACGCAAGCAGGATGAAAAGAAGATTCACAATCTTGCCTTTTATGACCCGCTCTGCCAATTGCCCAACCGGCGGCTGCTGCTTGACCGTCTCCATCAGGCAGTCGCCGCCAGTGCGCGCAACCAGGCCTGCGCCGGAATCCTGTTCATTGATCTCGATAATTTCAAAATATTGAACGACACCAGGGGGCACGACATCGGCGACCTGTTATTGATCGAAGTGAGCCGGCGCCTGCAAACCTGCATACGCGAGAGTGACACGATAGCGCGTTTGGGCGGAGATGAATTCGTGGTGTTATTGGAGGGATTAAGCGAAGACAGGACGCAGGCTGCCGTGCAGTCGCGGGAGGTGGGAGAAAAAGTGCTCAAGACCATTAACCAGCCCTACATGCTCAAAGATATCGAGCAATACAGTTCGGCGAGTATAGGCATCTCCCTGTTTGCCAATTACAGACAAAATCTCGACGATTTGCTCAAACAGGCTGACACAGCCATGTACGCAGCCAAGAAAGCCGGGCGCAACGCCTTGCGCTTCTTTGATCCCGAAATGCAGGAAGCGCTGGAAATTCACAGCCAGATCGAAGCGGGAATGCGGAAGGCATTGCCAAAAAATGAATTCAGGCTTTACTATCAGGTGCAGGTTGACAGCAATCAACGCCCTGTTGGTGCGGAGGCACTAATCCGCTGGGAACGTCCGGAGCAAGGTCTGATCAGCCCCGCCAAATTCATTCCCGTTGCGGAAGATACCGGGCTGATCCTGCCTCTCGGCCACTGGGTGTTACAGGCGGCCTGCGCACAACTTAAAGAATGGGAAAGCAATCCGCTCACTCGCGAATTGACGCTTGCGGTCAACGTCAGTGCGAGGCAGTTCCGTCAACCGGGTTTCGTTAAACAAGTGAGCGAATTGATGGGGCAACCCCTTATCAACCCCTCGCGTCTCAAGCTTGAATTGACCGAGAGCACAGTGCTCGAAAATGTTGGCGATACCATTGCCAAGATGCATGCATTAAAACGGATTGGCGTGCGCTTCTCCATGGATGATTTTGGCACGGGTTATTCATCGCTGGCTTATCTGACGCAATTGCCACTCGATCAAATGAAGATCGACCAGTCTTTCGTGCGCAACATCTGCACAAAACCCACCGATGCGATAATTGTTCAAACCATTATCGGCATGGCCAATAATTTGGGTATTGAAGTGATTGCCGAAGGTGTGGAAACCCACGCCCAACGCGATTTCCTCTGGGAGGCCGGATGCAGGCACTATCAGGGTTATCTGTTCGGCAGACCGGTGCCAGTGGAGGAATTTACTGCCCTGCTGGAATAGTCAGCGCATACAGACGTCCCGGATCGCAGCGGCAACAGCGGCGGGAGTGGGTTAAAAGCAGGGAAAACGGGGAGATGATAATCGAGCGGGTGCCGATGGAACGCCCGCCGATCTATCTGCGCGTGGTGCCGGGTTTGAACAGATGCCCCGCATCCATCATGCGCAAGTGTTTGTCGCGTTCGGGTATGAAGGCCATTTTCGCCAGCATGCCGATGCCCAGCACGAGGATGCGCAACGGGTGAAATTCCTGTTCGAGCGCTACCAGCAACTCACCGGTTTGTTGCCGGCGGAGAATAAGGCTTCAAAACGAAG
>JANLID010000130.1 GCA_024654105.1 Gallionella sp.
CCTACCTTCCTTGTGTATGCAGGCTCTTGGCCTCGGATACTCCACGGTATGGGCGAATAGGGCGGGAGGCCAATCTGCAAACAGGCTCCGGTTAAAAAACAGTCCTCAGGGTGGGACGGCCTTCCCGGTGAAGCGTAAAACTTTACTCAACCTCCTATGCAGCATTTCATTGAATTCGATCATACCAGGGTGCATTCCATGCACCCTACGATATTCCACTATTGATTGAGAACTAGAATAAGGGAGGGAGCGGCTCACTAAATAAACCGCTCCCGCAATTCTTCCAGATTCAACTCGCACAAAATCTGCTCCAGTCTTTGCTGCGCATTTTTTCTTGGCGCACCGCTGCGGCGCGAGATGATGAGTTCATTCTTCATTGAATGTTCCCAGCCGACCAGCTCTGTCACCGTCACCTGATAGCCATGCGCTTCCAACTGCAAGCAGCGCAGTACGTTGGTGAGGTGGCTGCCGAATTCGCGGGTGTGGATCGGATGCCGCCAGATTTCAGAGAGTGGTGTTTTGCCAAATGACTGATTCTTGTGCTTGTTCAACACCGCCGCGACTTCGGCCTGACAGCACGGTACCAGCACAATGAATTTAGCCTGTTTGTGCAGCGCAAATTTGATCGCATCGTCGGTGGCTGTATTGCAGGCGTGCAACGCGGTGACGACATCGATTTGCTCGGGCAGTTGCGGCGAGTGGATCGATTCTTCCACCGATAAATTCAAAAACGACATGCGTGTGAAGCCCAGACTTTCAGCCAGTTCGCGGGATTTGTCGACCAGCGCCTCACGAGTTTCGATACCGTAAATATGCCCAGAAATATTTTCAGCCTCACGCGATTTCAGGAACAGGTCATAGAGGATGAAACCCAGGTAGGACTTGCCCGCGCCGTGATCCGCCAGCGTCAGATTTTGCCTGGCGGCGAGCACTTCATCCAGCAACGGTTCGATGAAATGATACAAATGATAAACCTGCTTCAGTTTGCGACGGCTGTCCTGGTTGAGCTTGCCGTCACGCGTCAGGATGTGGAGTTCTTTAAGCAGATCGACAGACTGGCCGGGTTTTATTTCTGGAATGGAATTCATGGTGTCATTTCGCTTTAGCCGAATTTTATTTTCATCACCAGCACCGCGCCCGCCAACAACAGCGTGATGCAATTGGCGATGATGATAGGCCATGATGCAAGCAGGATGCCGTAGCTTAGCCATAATGCAACGCCAAGCGTGAACAGGGCGTACATGCCCAATGAGATGTCTGCGGTGTGTTTGGTGTGCCATACTTTCCACGCTTGCGGGATAAAGGCTGTTGTCGTAAGCGTGGCAGCGACGCTGCCTATCCAGTCGATTGTATTCATGGCTTTTATCTTTGGTGTTTTTATCATGCAGCCATGGCTAGCGTATATTTTGCTGCGAATAATAACGTGTTTCGCCGGTATCGACCTTGCATTTGCACAAGGGTTTATTCATACTGCCGATGGTTTAGGAATGAATGCATTGATCCAATCAGCACTGGCAAACACCTGAGCAAATGGCTTTCCTTCTTTTGATAAAAATTGGAATAAAAAATGTATAAATTCAAATTGAGCTTGTTAGCGCTGGCAATGGCCATAAATACAGAAGCAGTGGCTGCATCTGCCGATGAAATTCAAGTCTACGATGAGGCCATCAATAAGATAGGCGAGCTTAATGTTGATATTCACATGAACTATATCGGTTCCGGCATCAACACTCCCGACTACGACGGGGAGATGCCGGCGCACCACAGTTTCAGGATAACACCGGAATTTGCCTATGGATTCACTAACAACCTGGAAGGCGGACTTTATGTCCCTGTTCTTCGGGGCGGCGACGGTAATTGGTATTCTGAATTGGTAAGACCGCGCCTGAAATATATCGGCGACAACCGGGGACATGGATTTTATTGGGGCATTAATTTTGAACTGGGTCCCTGCACAATACGTACCTGTGAACAACGCTGGAATCTGGAGACTCGCCCTATTCTTGGATACAAAACCGATGATTGGAATCTTACCGTAAATCCAATTGTAGGTTTGGCATTGTCTGGCAATTCCCATATACCTGGTTTTTCTCCAGCATTCAGAATTAGCCGCAGGGCAACAGACAAAACATGGCTTAACATTGAACACTATTCTGACTTCGGGAACACGAACCAGATGCGCAGTATAAGCCAGGAAACTTATCTGACAGCAGATACGGAAGTTCTTGGGCATGACATCAATATCGGCGTTGGTCATGGCTGGACGGGGGAATCCAATAAGTGGACAATAAAAACAATTTTTAACATACCCTTATAGGCTCAGGTATACTCCGCCATCATGCGCACGTGTTTCTCTTTTCTTCTTGCCATCATGCTCTCGCTGAACGCCGCTTACGCGGCGGTGGTGGGGGTCTGCGATGCGCTGGAACACACTTCGAGCCATGCCGCCCATTTCGGACACCACAGCCACGAGCACAGCGATGAACATGCCCACGATGAACCAGCAGTCGATACTGTTGGGGCGAGTAACGTGCCTGCCGTCGATCACCACCACCATACCCATGTGCATCCGAACTTTACCTACCTCCTGCCGGACGGCATTGGTGTGACGCCGCTGGCGGGGCGCAGCCTCCCGGCTGCAGACACGGCCAGCGCCTTCGTCTCGGCACCGCAAGTCCTCCTCGATCGTCCGCCCAGGGCAACTCTCGCCTGAGTCGGCGGGACGGATACCACTACTCAAATCAGCACGCGCTTTTTAACCTGCGCGGTTCCGTTTCGCCGGATTCATCCTTTCATTTCTGGAGAATTCGATGCGAAGACGTCTATTGTCGCTTGGGTTGGCGGCGCTGTTTTTCAACCCATCTTTTGCACAAACTATCGATACCGGACGCGGTGACGTTTACGAGAGCAGCAATATTCTTGCCCCGCGCGCCACCGAACCGGTTGCCCCGCTCACCCTGAAGGCGGCACTGGAACTGGCGCTGGGTGCCAACCCGGATCTATCGGCCGCCGGGCGCGAGCTGGATGCGCTCGATGCGACGATCAGCCAGGCGCAAGCGCGCCCGAACCCGGAGATTTCGGCGCTCATGGAGGACACGCGCCGGGCGACGCGGAGCACGACGCTGCAGTTGAATCAGCCGGTCGAGCTTGGCGGCAAGCGCGGGGCCAGAATCGAAGCAGCCGAGCGGAGCCGCGATGCCGCCTCGGCGGAACTGGACGCCAGGCGCGCCGAGATTCGTGCTGCGGTGATGGTGGCATTCTTTGATGTGCTGGTTGCGCAGGAACATCTGCGGCTTGCCCAGGCGTCGGTCGAACTCGCACAGCGTGCGACCGGGGCCGCCTCGCGGCGGGTCACGGCCGGCAAGGTGTCGCCGGTCGAAGAGACCAAGGCGCGCGTGGCCGAAGCCAATGTGCGTGTTGAATCGATGCTGGCCGTCAGTGAACTGGCGACTGCACGCAAGCGCCTTGCAGGCACCTGGGGCAACCCGGCGCCCCGTTTCGAGCGCGCCGATGGTAACCTGGAAGCACTGCCGCCGCTACCCGCTCTGGCCGACTTGAACAGCCGTCTCGCCAGCTCGCCCAACCTGCTGCGTGCCGGGATCGAGGTCGATCGCCGGCTGGCGCTGGCGGAGGTTGAGCGCAGCCGAAGCGTTCCGGACATGACTGTCAGCCTGGGTGCCAGACGCAATGAAGAACTGGGCCTCAATCAGGCGATTCTCGGCGTTTCGATTCCAATCCCTATCTTCGATCGCAATCAAGGCAACCTGCTTGAAGCGCTGCGCCGGACCGATAAGGCGCGGGACGAACTGTCCGCCACCGGCATCCGCCTGTCCAATGAGCTGGCGCAAGCGCACGGACGCCTGAATGCGGCGCGCCAGGAGGTGGAGTTGCTACAGCGGGATATTCTGCCGGGTGCGCAAAGCGCCTACGATGCTGCGACCAAGGGCTTCGAACTCGGCAAATTCAGTTTCCTCGAAGTGCTGGATGCCCAGCGCACTTCGTTCCAGGCTCAATCCCAATACCTGCGCGCACTGGCCGAGGCGCATCGGTCTGCTGCCGGGATCGAACGCATTCTCGGCGAAACATCGCCCAATTTGACCTTGGCGCCAGCCGCCACCAAGCCATAGGAGCACAACATGAAATTCAATCCGAACAAGAAGCAAACTTTTTCCGTTGCCCTCGTCCTGTCGGTTGGCGTTGTGCTCGCCTGGCTGATACTCGGCACGAACAAGCCGCAGCCGGAGGGCGAAGGAGAAACGCATGGCAGCAACACAGGAACGACCAGCCAAAACGACGCGATGGGCGCACCGCAGAAAGGCCCGCACGGCGGAAAGCTGTTCACGCAGGATGGCTACGGAGTTGAAGTCGCCATCTTCGAGCAAGGCGTGGAGCCGGAGTTTCGCGTTTACACCTACCAGGGCGGCAAGCCGCTCGACCCTGCGGCAAGCCAGGTCAGCATCACGCTTGACCGCCTCGGTCGCACACCGCAGGCGTTCACGTTCGTGAAGGAAAAGGACTACCTCAAAGGTGACGCGGTGGTCGAAGAGCCGCATTCGTTCAAGGTGGCGATCGTCGCGCAATACGGCAATAAGCCTTATCGTTTCACCTACGAGCAGGTTGAGGCACGGGTGAGCATGGCCGATCAGCAGGCCAGGCAGAACGGTATAGAGTTGCTGACCGCCGGACCGGCGCGCATCAAGAGCGCCTTGCAGTTGATCGGTGAAATCCGCCTCAACGAGGATCGTTTGGTGCATGTCGTGCCGCGCTTGGCCGGCGTCGTCGAATCGTCGGCCACCAACGCCGGCGACCGGGTGCGCAAGGGACAGGTGCTCGCGGTGATTTCCAGCCAGGCGCTCGCCGATCAACGCAGCGAGTTGCTGGCCGCGCAAAAGCGCCTGGTGCTGGCGAGCACAACCTTTGAGCGTGAGAAAAAGCTTTGGGAAGACAAGATATCCGCCGAACAGGATTACCTGCAAGCGCGCAACGCCATGCAGGAAGCGGAGATTGCCCTACAGAGCGCGCAGCAGAAGCTTGCCTCGCTCGGCGGCGGTCTGACAGCCGGCGGCAACCTCACCCGCTATGAGATTCGCGCGCCCATCGACGGCATAGTCGTCGAGAAGCACCTCTCCCTGGGCGAGGCGGTCAAGGAAGACGCCAATATCTTCATGATCGCCGATCTGTCCACGGTGTGGGCGGAGATGACCATCTACGCCAAAGACCTGAACACCGTGAAGATCGGCCAGAAGGCCACCGTCAAGGCGGCCGCGTTCGAATTCCAAAGCAGCGGCGTCGTGTCCTATGTCGGCGCGCTGGTTGGCGAGCAAACCCGGACGGCGAAAGCGCGCGTCGTGCTGCCCAACCCGAAAAGCGTCTGGCGCCCAGGTCTGCCGGTCAACATCGAGCTGGTGGCCGGCGAGATCGAAGTGCCGGTGGCGGTCTCTGCGGAGGCGATCCAGACCGTGCGCGACTGGACGGCCGTGTTCGGCCGCTACGGCGAGCACTTCGAAGCGCGACCGGTGGAGCTGGGGCGCAGCGACGGCAAATTCACCGAAGTCATCAAGGGACTCAACGCGGGCGAGCAGTACGCCGCGAAGAACAGCTTCCTGATCAAGGCCGATCTGGGTAAATCCGGCGCCAGCCACGACCATTAAAAAAGGCTACATCATGTTCGAAAAAATCATAAGTTTTTCCATCAATCAGCGCTGGCTGGTGCTGTTGGTGACACTCGGCATGGCGGTGTTGGGCGTCTTCAGTTATCAGAAGCTGCCGATCGATGCCGTTCCCGACATTACCAACGTCCAGGTGCAGATCAACACCGCCGCACCCGGTTATTCGCCGCTCGAATCCGAGCAGCGCATCACGTTCCCGATCGAAACCGTCATGGCCGGCTTGCCCAACCTGCAGCAGACCCGGTCGCTGTCGCGCTACGGCCTGTCGCAAGTCACGGTGATCTTCAAGGACGGCACCGACATCTACTTCGCGCGCCAGCTCGTCAACGAGCGC
>JANLID010000132.1 GCA_024654105.1 Gallionella sp.
GGGGCCGCCGACGTAACCGTCGACCAGGAATGCCACCTTGTTTGCGTCCGGGCCGAATGTTTCCAGAATGTAGTCGGCGCGCGCACACATTTCATAGTGGTCGTCGGCGGTGATGTTGGCCGAGAACAGCTTGGCCTGGCCGGTTTCGTCCATGGCGCGCTTCATCGCGTCATACACCAGCGGGATCACCTTTTTGGTCGGGCAGAATACCTGGTTGCCTTGCGGCTCATCGTTCTTGATGAAGTCGCCACCCAGCCAGAACTGGTAAGCGGCCTTGGCAAACGGCTCGGGACGCAGGCCCAGCTTGGGCTTGATGATGGTGCCGGCGATATAGCCGCCGTCGACGCGGGGGCGACCCAGAATGTCCCACAGGTCGGTGATGTCCTTGGCCGGACCGTCATACAAACGCAACATGGACCAAGGCACATAGAAATCCTGCATCTGCAGATGCTTCACGTCGCCCATGCCCTGGTTGTTGCCAATCGCCAGCGTCAGGAACGACACCAGCATCGCGCGACCATCGGTAATGTTGCGGTCAAACAGGTCATTCGGGTAAGCGATCTTCATCACGCCCTTGGCTTCGTCGATGAAGTACACCAGCGCGTCCACGCCTTTGGTGAAATCGTCGGTGGTGCTGACTTCCACGTTGGTACCGGTGGATGACTCGGCGGCAATGTGTGCCGCCACTTCCAGATAACCGTAGCCGGTGGCTGGCTGCATGTGATAAGCGACGAGCACGTGCTTGTCACCCTTGATCAGATCTGCTTCTTTCAGACTCAGATCCGCGTAACGATTCGATTGATCCATTTGCCTGCTCTCCTGTGATTAACGATTAATTTAGGCTTGCAACGGTGGTCACTATAGGTGCATCAATATATAAACGATAGTCAATTGTTTTTATGAATACCATAAGAAATGCTTATGGTTTGCTATAATCCCGAAATGCTTAATTTCACCCTGCGTCAGCTCCAGGTCTTCGAAAAGGTGGCCAGCCACCTGAACTACTCGCGCGCCGCCGAAGAACTATACCTATCGCAACCGGCAGTGTCCATGCAGATCAAGCAGTTGGAAGGCCATATCGGCCTGCCGCTGTTCGAACAAATGGGCAAGAAGATTTTTCTCACCGAAGCCGGGCGCGAGTTATTCCATTACAGTCACAATATCGCGCAGCAGCTTGCCGAAATGGAGGTGGTGTTCGACGAAATGAAAGGGCTGGGACATGGCAAGCTTACCCTGTCGGTGGTCAACACCGCCAACTATTTCACCCCGCAACTGCTGGCAAAATTCTGCCAGCGTCACCCCAATATCAACGTGATCCTGCAAGTCGCCAACCGCGACGCCGTGCTCAAACACCTTGCCGACAACAGCACCGACCTCGCCATCATGGGGCAGCCGCCGGACGGTCTGGACATCGTCGCGGAATCATTCATGGAAAACCCGCTGGTGGTGATCGCCGCGCCCGACCATCCGCTCGCCAGACTTAAGCGCGTCAAAATTGCACAACTCGCACAGGAAACTTTTTTATCACGCGAACCAGGCTCCGGCACGCGTGGCGCGATGGAACGCATTTTTGCAGAACATCGCATCCAGCCGCGCATCAGCATGGAAATGGAAGCCAACGAAGCCATCAAACAGGCGGTGCAAGCCGGCATGGGACTGGGCATTCTGTCGCTGCACAGCATCGAACTGGAGCTGGAAACCAAACGGCTCGCCATGCTCAATGTCGAACATTTCCCGCTGCTGCGCCACTGGTTCGTCGCGCACCGCAGCAACAAACGCCTGTCCAGCGCGGCGCTGGCGTTCAAGGAGTTCTTGCTGAGTAAGACGGATCGCCGCGTTTGATCTACTGCTTTAACGTGAAACTCGCGTAGCGATTCGTTCGCTTCCTCACCCGCAGGGATTGAAGATTGCCTTTCTCGTTTGCCTCCTCTCCCGCAAGCGGGAGAGGATTGAGGTGAGGGAACGGGCATGGGAAGTTTCATTGCCGATTGTCAGGGGTGGCTACTTGCCATGCCCGTTAGCCAGTTTTCCAGCTTGAGACCGTCGATCCTGGAAAATGCGCTGGTGTTGCCGGTTATCAATGTAAGATTTTGCGAAAGCGCATGCGCTCCAATCAGCATATCGTTTGCGCCGATAATTGTGCCTGCCTTTTCCAGCGAACTACGGATCGCGCCGTATTCACGGTCGGCGTCAACTTCCAGCGGTAACACGTCGGTGACGGACAATAATTGTTCTATTTTTTCCGAGAGTGCGGGCGAGCCTTTTTTCATGCCTCCATAACGCAACTCACATGCAACCACAATGCTGGCGCAAATCGTATCCGCACCAAAAAAGGCAGGTGCAGAGAATTTTCCCGGAGAATTTTCCCCACAAGCATTCTCGCTTGTCATGATTGACATGCCGCCTGTCAGGATACTCCCGCCTCTGGTCGGTTTGGGGTAGAAACCCTAAAATGCGCGTCCTACTATGCCCACCCAAAGGAGCGCGCAATGAAAACGCAAAAAGGTTTCACCCTGATCGAGCTGATGGTTGTGGTTGCAGTGATTGGCATCCTGGCGAGCATTGCCATCCCTTCCTACAACGATTATGTGACGCGCGGGAAATTGGTAGAAGGCACATCAACCCTGTCCGATGCTCGCGTCAAGATGGAACAGTCCTTTCAGGATAACCGCACCTACAATGCGGCAGGTGACGGGACGACGTGCCCCGCAGCGATTCCTGCCGCATCTACAAATTTTAACTATACCTGCAGCGGCCTGTCGGCAACAACCTACACGATAATCGCGACCGGCAAAGGCGGCCTGTCGGATTTCATCTACACCATCGATCAATCCAACACCAAGCGGACGACTTCTCTCAAAGCTGGCTGGGGAACTGTGCCGGCGAGTTGCTGGATCATGAGAAAAGGGGATGCGTGTTGAGTGCTTTTTCAAAATCCAGGCACTTGG
>JANLID010000133.1 GCA_024654105.1 Gallionella sp.
GAGGGTATTCTGTCGTCTTCAATTTTCGAGTTAAGTCAGGAGATACACGATGAAGGTTATAAATCTCAAGACCCTGCTGCTCGTATTGGCCCTGGTGACATTGGGCGGATGCGGCGGTGGTGGCGGTGGCGGCGACAACACTCCTCCACCTGCAGGAAGTACAACGTGCGTACTCGGTACAGCCACATTAGGCACTTGCACGTTAGGCTGAGTCTTCACTTATTCAATCTTTAATATTCACATTTAACATCTGTTAGCAGGAGATCAAACATGAGTGGTATCAACAAACTTTCTTCACTTGCCTGGGCAGTCGTTGTATCGCTAGGTATCGTCTGTAGCAGCGGAGTTGTGTACGCGACGGGCCCCATTACTAACACATTCGCCACGAGTGAAACGCTTACCGCCGCAAAGATGAACGTCATCAATGACGCAGTCAAAGATCTGCAGGGCAACGTCCCGAGCACTTCCTGCCGTGTCAATGCAGGCACCGTGGATGCGGGTGCTACCCGCGTCGGACCGCTCTGCGTGGACAACGCCCGCCAAGCTGCAAGTCAGTCGTGGACAGCCGCCGTGGATTTCTGCCGCGCCGCCAACAAGCGGCTTCTGACTCCGGGCGAGTACCTCGCCGCCTTTAACGCAACTGTAATCACCGCAGCCAACGGAGAATTCGAGTGGGTTGATCAAGTGGGTCACGACGGTTCAGTCGGTGGTACCGCCGGCAAGCTTTCCGCTGGCTACATGGGGCCATCGACGACTCTCACTGGACAAATCCTATTTTCAACCAACGTCCTGTACGACGACACTTCTAACGGTAATATCTTTTTTCGCTGCGCGCGTTAGATTTAAAAGCGAGAATAAGCGTTATTTAAACTAAATAATTTTCGGCGGTAGTTATGGAAAACTGCGCTGCATCTGCAGCGCAGTTTTTTTATGGGATGATCATACAAGATCGAGTGGTTTTTCTACGGTTGCTTTAAGCACAATCCGTTAATACTCTGCGCCATTAGATTTAATTTTAGATTTAAATCGTTATGCGTGATCTGCTATATCCCCCACCTGTTCTCGCCCGGCCATTCATAACGCTGGCGCTTGTTATGATCGGACTCACCGGCTGTGGCGGTGGTGGCGGCAATTCCCCTCCTATCATCAATGTGCCGCCGGTGGCCGATAACAGCTGCAGTACTATTATGAATAGCAATCCCTCTATCGTGATGTCCTTGTCGGCCAGCGACAGCAATGGTAACAGCACGATTGCGTCGTACACGATCGATACATTACCTACGAATGGAATTCTGAGCGGTTGTATGGTTGCGCCCTGCGTACAAACATGTGCAACCAATCCCCAATGTGCAAGCTTTACTTACACGCCTAATGCCAACGCCACGGGCCGGCGCGGCATGGACAAATTTAATTTTCATGTAACCGATTCCGGCGGGCTTTCTTCTCCGATGGCGACCGCCTGGATACTCAACAATGGCCAGGTGCGCATCATGCCGCTCGGCGATTCCATCACGGTCGGGTCTGGCGACCCGAACAACGTGGGGTACCGTCGGAAGTTGTTTCAAGATCTCGAACCGATGATTGGTACCGGACGGCTCGATTTTGTCGGTGGAGTGACATCAGGTATACCCACTGATTTTGATCGCGATCATGAAGGCCACGGCGGGTGGTGCGATGACAACAATCCTTGCGGCGGTGGAGCCTTTGGTAATATCAATGACTCCGTCACGGGATTCCTAAACAGCAACCCGGCAGACATTGTCTTGCTGCACATCGGAACGAACGACTTCGACGAGAGCAACGTGGGTGTTAATGGAATTCTCAATAACATCAACAGCTGGGCTCAAATAAACTATCCGATAAACGTTTTTGTCGCGCGTATCATTCCAAGCCGCGATGGCAGTCTGGGCAACGTTAATACGTTCAACAACAACGTAGAATTGATCGCGAACAATCGGTCACACACCACCGTCCAAGTGGTCAACCAGCAGACCGGCGCGGGAATACACAATACTGGCGATCCGACCGGCAACACCGGGAACCCGGCGTTCTACGCGGAGAACCTGCATCCAAACCCGGCCGGCTATGCCTTGATGGCGGACAAGTGGAAGACCGACATGATGGTTTCCGGGGTATTGCCATCCTGTCCTTAACATCACGGCTAGCAGATTTCCAAAATTTAGCGGTTAACATTTTCAATATCTGCCTTCCTGGCTGCTTCCGGTTATTCAGCCAACACCAGCACAGGTGCTAGCTTCTATTGGTATCATGTATGTTTGATGTAACAATGAGTGAGGATGAATTCTTTTTGCTTCTGGTTGAAATACTCACGGAAGGCAATACATAAACTTCGAGACGTCATGCAGGTTCTGACAGATGGCCTTTCAATACATCAATCGAAACGAGCATTTACCTGCAACCGCTTCCGAGATATCGGATCGTTTTAACGCGCATGATGCATGGGAAATGACGGATTCGGAGCGCCTGGCACTCATAGGGCTCCTTGCAAAACTCCGTCCCGAATGCGCCATTGAAATCGGGATTTACCGCGCTGGAAGCCTCTCAAGCCTGTCCCGGTACTGCAAGAAGGTTTATGCGCTGGACATCGATCCAACGTGTGAGTCACAGTTTCGCGGAAAATTCCAAAATGTTGAGTTTGTCACGGGGGATTCGAAGCAGACTTTGCCTCAGGTGCTTGCAAAAATAGAAGCGTCACAAGAATCTCTGGGGCTTGTCCTTATTGATGCCGATCACAGCCGGGAAGGAATTCAGCATGACATCGATAGCATACTCCGCTATACGCCCAGCGCGCCGCTCTATATCGTCATGCACGACAGTTTTAATCCTGAATGCCGCAAGGGAATAAAGGAAGCCAACTGGTCAATAAGCCCACATGTGCATTTGGTGGAGCTCGATTTTGTTGCCGGACGATTCCTGACGAAAGAAGAGCCCGAAAGCTACAAACAGATGTGGTGCGGCTTTGGGTTGGCCATACTACTGCCTGAAAAGCGCAACGGAAATGTCATCGTCCATGAGAATGAGTCACTTCTGTATCAGACGACTTTGCGACATTCTGTTTACGGTTCGGACAACTGGTGGAATCCGACTTATCTCGCACGCGAACTGAAATACCGCGCCAAGTGCCTGCTTCGACGACGCGCACCGGGGTTTTACGAGACGCTCCGTCGCAAGTGGGGTACAAAATGATTGGTATGAATCCAACACTAACCCAGGTGAGCCTGAACAACGTCGGGTGCGAGTGATGTCCCGACAAAGTACAAATCATATAGAAGTGCCACTCTGCGTGGACCTGGATGGGACGCTCGTGAGGACCGATCTACTGGTTGAGTCCTGGTTTGCGCTCCTCAAACGCAATGCATTGCTTGCGTTTCTGGCTCCGGTTTGGCTCATAGCTGGCAAGGCGCGGCTCAAACACGAGATCGCACATCGGGTCGACTTGGACGTTCAGAGCCTTCCCTATGACAATGCATTCCTCGAGTATCTGCAGGACCAGCACCGACTGGGGCGGCAGCTTGTGTTGACAACGGCATCGCACGAGAAATATGCGAAGCAGGTAGCGGAACATCTGGGTATCTTCAACGATGTGATGGCAAGCAACGGGCAGACCAATTTTTCCGGAGCCGAAAAGCATCGGCTGCTGGTGGAACGGTTCGGTGACGGCGGTTTCGACTATGCTGGCAACTCCCGCGCAGATTTCGAGATATTTCCTCACGCCCGGCGCGCGATTTTGGTGAATCCGGAGTCAGGCGTTGAGCAAGCCGCAAAGAAGTTTGGTAATGTCGAAAATGTATTTTGTCATGATTCCGGGGGGGTTGCGGTCTATGTGCGCGCGATGCGCCCCCATCAATGGGTCAAGAACCTGCTTGTTTTCGTGCCGATCGCAGCCGCGCATGAATTTGGAAACCTTGCATTGCTTGGGCAAGCCATCTTTGCGTTTGTCGCCTTCAGCCTTTGCGCTTCCAGCGTGTATCTCTTAAACGATTTGTTGGATCTGCCGGCGGATCGTGCCCACGCGCGCAAACGATCTCGGCCTTTTGCATCAGGTGCTGCCTACGTTAAGGTGGGGGTGGCGCTCATCCCATGTTTGCTGGCGGCAGCGGTGGGGATAGCGACAATCTTGCCAAAGGCGTTTCTCGCCGCGCTTGCGGCGTACTATGTATCGACCCTTGCCTATTCGTTGTGGCTCAAGGGCAAGGTGCTGGTAGACGTGCTGGTGCTCGCAGGACTCTACACGCTGCGCATCCTCGCGGGCGCCGCAGCAGTAGCGATTGCGCCCTCCTTCTGGCTGCTGGCATTCTCCATGTTCTTGTTTCTGAGC
The DNA here is from genome assembly GCA_024654105.1 of Gallionella sp. Lineage (GTDB taxonomy): Bacteria > Pseudomonadota > Gammaproteobacteria > Burkholderiales > Gallionellaceae > Gallionella. The sequence continues at coordinate 4,340 of JANLID010000133.1, forward strand.
TTGGCAATGGTAAAACGGTACTCCGAACTGCTCGATCGGACGGGTGTCGACAAAAAAACAGTCGCGGGTCGCGGTTACGAAGTGACGGACCTCGCGACCGTTCAAAGTCTGGGCGCCGCCGGGGGTTACTGCGCTGTGCTTGTATTGGCGCTGTACATCAACAGCGATGACGTCCGCATCAACTACACGCGCCCCGAGATGATCTGGCTGCTGTGTCCGCTCTTGCTGTACTGGATCAGTCGAATGTGGCAAAGGGCCGGCCGCGGGCAAATGCACGACGACCCGATTGTTTTTGCGCTAAAGGACCGAGTCAGCCGGTGGGTCGGCGGCGCAAGCCTAGCGGTCATGTTGGCAGCAGCCTGGGTATAACCTTTGGTTGCGGATTAAGTTTAAATTATTAACATATTGTGAAGGAGGTGAAGTCGTGGGTATCAAGCTCCTTGGACTTATTCTTAGC
>JANLID010000172.1 GCA_024654105.1 Gallionella sp.
GGCCCAAAAACCTGCCGCTGTTAACAGTGCCGCGCCAAGTTGCGCGTGACCTCATTTATGCACAGAGATCGCTTAACCGAGTGCCATGAGGGCCAGACCTGATTGTTGCTGCGGTCATGGAATCTATAGTCAATCTGGACTCCGGAATTGCATTGGTTGCCGATCGTCCAACCCATCGATCCAAGCGTAGGCGTAGGCCTGGGAGTTCCAGTGGCGGTAACTGTTTCACCCATGCCAATATTTCCCACGTTACTATTCGCAGCAACTGCACCGGCTAGATTGGCTGCTGCAGGTGTGCTACCCGCAACAATTGCATTGGCATAGGCTGAACAATAAGTATTGGTATACAACGCGGGAGTTCCGTTGTAACAAGCATCATAGGCAGATTGATAAGTAGATGTACCCCCTGTTGTGCCGTCTGTACCTGTACCGCTCGGCGCGCACATCACTACGCCCTCGTTGCTCCAGCCGCGACTCACCACCTCCTGTATCGCAGTCTGGCTGCTGGTAATACGATGGTTGCTATCTACACCGCGCGCGAAGCCATTGTTGTAGGCGCGGTAGACCGGCACCGTCCCGCCAGGACAAGTGCCGTTGGTCGGCGGTGTCGAGACAAAATCCAGACTCTCAAAATTCCAGCGTTTCTCTGTGGTCGGCGTGATTGCCTGCAACTGCTTGAGGCCGTCGCATTCAGAGCCAGCTAATGTATAAAAATGCGAGTTGGGACCGGGCGATTGGCTGCCGTAGAAACGGCAAACGGGGGTGCTACCGCCAGAATTGAACATATAGCCAGTGCGTATCCAGCCCGGCCCTGCGCTGCCGCCGTCTATCGCCGCAGCTTCGTTTGCGTCGGCGGTGATGAAATAGTTATCGAGGTTAGTGTTGTAGAACTCAACGATAGTGGTTGCCAGTGCTGGTGTAGTGACAATGCAGAACGCCAGTAACAAGGAGCGGAAAAAACTTTTCGGTAGATGGAACATATAGCACCTCACTTGATTGGAAAATCATTGATCGCGGCGCCCGTGATGCTATCTGTGCGTTGCTGCACTTGCTCATAAGTCAGAAATACAGGCGACACTTGACACTTTTTTTGTTCCCACGGTCTGATGAAACTACTAGCCATTCGACCGGGTTGTCCGAAAACGACAACCAAGTCGCTGGTTATCCGCGGGAACGCATTAGGGGACGCTCCGCGTCCCGTACCGCGGAGCGGCACAGCCAGCATCCCCACGCAGAGCATGGGAACGATGCAATGTTGCCAAAATTACTGACTACTGTGTAATGGACAATTCGGGTAAAACATTTTGTGGTGGGCAGGGGGATGTTAAGCCCCATTTGGCGCGCACATCACCACGCCCTCGTTGCTCCAGCCGCGATTCACGACCTCCTGTATGGCAGTCAGGCGGCTGGTGATGCGATGGTTGGAATCGACGCCTCGGGCGAAGCCATTGTTATAGGCGCGATAGACCGATTGTGTGCCGGTGGGACAGGTGCCGTTTGTTCCACCCGTGGTTGGCGGTGACGACACAAAATCCAGGCTCTCGAAATTCCAGCGCTTCTGTGTGTCCGGCGTGCTGGCTTGCAACTGCTTGAGCCCCGCACATTCTGAAGCATCCACCGTATAGAAATGCGAGTTCGGGCCAGGCGATTGACTGCCGTAGAAACGGCACACGGAGGTGTTGCCGCCAGACATGAAACTATTGCCGGTGCGGTTCCAGCCCGGCCCCGCGCTGCCGTCATCGATAGCCGCCGCTTCGTTTGCGTCGGCGGTGATGAAATAGTGGTCGAGCTCGACGTTGTAGAACTCTACCACCGGAACCGCCACACTTGCAGTTAAGTCGGGCAGCACACTGACGGCACTGATTATTACCAGGTTCTGCGCAGTAATCCAGGTAGTGGGTGCGGTGACCACCGGCAAGCTGCCGAAAGCCATGCTGGAATTGGCGGCAACACCATTGACCACTCGTAATGCCGCGATCGCATCGACGACCTGCATGCCATTACCTATCACCTCACCGAACACCGTGAATCCACCATTCTGGTTGTCCAGGTTCGCCGAATTGTCCGCCAGGTTGAAAAACCATTGGCTGGTCGCGCTGTTGGGATCACCGCTCAGCTTGGCCATGGCGATGGTGCCGCGCAGATTGGAGCGACTGGCACTGAATTCGTTAGTCACCGGCGCATTGGTAGGAATGCTGGAAACGCCATTACTCACATCGCTCCAGAGATAGCCGCCTCCCTGAATGATGAATCCGGGCACACTGCGATGCATGAAAGAATTGGCGTAGGCACCGCTCGTCACATAGTTGAGGAAATTGGCCACAGTTGCCGGAGCACCTGCGTCCATTAGCTGGATATCAATGTCGCCCAGCGAGGTTTGCATTCGCACCGTGGTAGCGAACGCGGAAAGCGGCGTCAGGCTCAGCAGCACAATCGCCAAGTGCAATGCCTTATGCAATATGCGGTGTAATTGCCTGTCTTTTATCGATCCTTGGGCACGCATGGCGCTCGTATTTCCTGTCATCGCAGATTCTTAAAACGCCTGCCTGGTAATTGCCCTGGTGCCTGCCACCCCGTCGATGGTGTAACTCATGGTACCCGTGCTGCTGTCGCTGAAGGCGAAGCTGACGCTGCCGATTGGGGTTACCGCCAGATTGGGCGCCCACAGCGAGGTCGGTACGGTTCCGCCAGTCACTTTGTAGACATCTCCCGTACAGCCGCTGCCCGACAGGGGGCAACTGGAGGCGACGTACCAGACCGGGTTGCCGCCGGCATCGTAGGTGTACCAGGCCGCAAAGATCATTCCCACGTCCTGGGTCAGGGCGACGCCCCAGCCGGATTCGCTGGCGTTCCACCACAGGTCGGTGTAGTCCAGGGCTTGGGCTGCGGTGCCGCTGGAGAAGGCCTGCCTTTCAATGGTTTTGCTGCCGGTGACGCCGTTCAGGGTGAAGTCGAATTTGCCATGGTTGGTGTCGCTGAAGGTCAGGGTTCCACTGCCGGCCGTGCTGAGTGCCTGCGCAAAATCCAGTGCGACCCATGGCTGAGTGGGAGATGTGCCACCGATCACCTGGTAGATGTCGCCGCTGCAACTGCCCGCTGTGGCGATGCGGCAATCGGACATGACGTACCAGACAGGTTGGGCGCTCTGGTCGTAGGTGTACAGCGCGACGAAGTTGATGTTGTCGTGCTGGGTGACGCTCATGCCCCAGCCGGACTCACTTTGGTTGTACCAGAGTCCTTTGTAGGGGTTGGCGGCGACGTTGCAGCTGCCGTTGGTGGCGGCGGTGGCGCCTGAAATGTCCGCTACCGGGATCATTCTGCCCGAGGCGACCATCTCTGCGGCGCTGGTGCCGTAGCCGACGCAGAACTGGGCGCCGGTGAGGTTGGCCGGGTTGGCGTTGTTGAGGATGCTCAGGGAGGATAGTGCATCGCCCAGTACGCCGCTGGCGTAGGGGATGAGTTGTCCGTTCTGTACCAGTTGCCAGCCGGTGGAGGTGAGTTGTACCAGGACGAAGGCGTTGGGGTCGGTTGTGGCCAGGAGGGAGGCGAGGGTTTCTTGCCGGGTGTTGATCTTGCCACCGCTGTACGGATTGTCATTGGTTACGGTCACGGTCACGGCCTGGCTCATCGGGGCGGGGAGGATGCCCAGTGCCGCCAAACCGCTGGCCGGCGCCCAGGAGGTGATGAAGACTGCGCCAGTCTTGCCGATATCGGGCGCATTGAAGGTGATGGTGGTGGTGATGGTGGCGCTGGTCGGGGTGATGTCTTTGATGGTGTTGGCGACGAAAGGCTCCGGTTTGAAGGTGGCGATGACGTCTTTGGCTGCGTCCATGGTGACTACGCATGAGCCGGTGCCGCTGCAGGCGCCGCCCCAGCCTTGGAAGTAGCTGCCGGTGGCGGGGGTGGCGGTGAGGGTGACGGAGGCGCCGCTGGTGTAGTCCGCCCAGCAGGTG
>JANLID010000187.1 GCA_024654105.1 Gallionella sp.
ACCTTTCAATCCTTGCGCAACCCAAAGCTGCAAGGATTGAAAGGTGGGCGATTGATTCCATATATCCCAGAATTTCGTGTCGCGGATGTTGCCTTCTTCCTCGGGAATGTAGGGACAAGCCGTAACCCCGCCTTCCGGGGTAATACGGCAATAATGGATACCCGCCAGGCAGCCGCCACCCTCGTACCCGGCGGCTCGGGTGAGCGTTGATCCGGGGTTACGTTGATAGGCAATGCGCTTGTAATGGGGGGCGCAACGGGCGCGGATCAGAAGATCCGGGCTTTGCTCCTGGGCTGCCACCAACTGGTTAAGGACACGTTCATAGGTGATCGGGCTGATGTCGGACATGGATTCGCCGCGACCGGTGCAAACCAGAAAAAACACGTTTAATACCCTTGCTCCGGAGGCGCGTGCAAAGGCTATCATGGCGGGAACTTCGCCGGCATTGGATTCGGTAACTGAGAAATGGATCTGGAAGGGTAAATCATGGCGCTTGCAGGCTTCGATACCGAGCATGGTTTTTTCCCAGGCGCCGGGAAGCCCGCGAAAGGCGTCATGCTTTTCGGGATCAAGGGAATCGACGCTGATACCGGCGCCCATTGCACCGGCGGTCTTCAGCGACCGCACGCGTTTATCGGTGAGTGCCACGCCATTAGTCCCCACCACCATCGCAAGGCCAAGCCCGGCACCATGCGCCACCAATACTTCAAGATCGCCGCGCATCAACGGTTCGCCCCCGGTGAGCACGATCATGGTTTCAGTGCTGCGACCCGCAATATCATCCAGCAGGCGGCAGACCTCTTCGGTGGCAAGCTCATTTTTATCGCCATGCTTCATGGTTTCCGCGTCCATGTAGCAATGAGCACAGGCCAGGTTGCAGCGTTTGGTCAGGTTAATGGCGAGCAGAAATAAGTCGTTGACGCCGACATTGGCGGTGTATGGCGCATTCATTATCATTCTCTTACAGACTCGGGTTGCTGCGCGGATCCTCTGGATTCATATGGAAATAACCCTCGGACTGCCACTCCTGTTTGACGGTGCTCGCGGTGGCGAGGTCGACATGAGCACGGTTGTGGTGTCGCGCCCAGATCTCAACTTCCTTGATCAGCATGCCGCGCACCATGTCCGGTGCACGACTGAGGCTATCGCGGGCATCTTCATCCCATGGCATGGTTTCACTGGCATTGCTTGATCCGGATTTAAAAGTATCCAGCACCTGCCTTACAAAATCCGCGGTGATTTCATTCAGGCCATTCTTGGCGGCGATTGAGACGACTGCGTTGCGTGTCATGTTGCGGCTCATGCCTTCCGGCAAGCCTTGCACGATCTTTTCTGCCTCGTCGGCCCAGGCTAAGGCGCTATCACCAGCTACGCTCGCTTTGTTACCGAAACCAAAGGGGCAACCACCTTGTGCCGCCCGGGGAGCCGGAACACTTTGCGCCTTCATGGTTTTTCCCATTTCGCCGCGAGCCAGTTTAAGGCCGTTTTCCGCTACTTCCAGGGTGATCTCAGCGTGGTCACTTTGTTGGGCAAAATTCTCGATGCTCCGTTTGCAGCTGTCGCGCATGAAGCCTTCTGGTACGCGCATCAGGCGTGCCAGTGCGGCGGCCTGCCAATGAAGTTCTGCCGGCGCTGCGGGCTGGATGCCATCGGGTGTTTCGGCGTCAAGGAACGATTTAATATGTTGGGTTTCCACCGCGGCGCACTTTTCCTGACGAGCTTTTTTCTCGGCGCGCATGCTGAGATTACCGCGCACCGAAAGATCTTCGACAGTGCGCAACAGCGTGACCGCTTCATCGGACCAGCGCATGGCCTCTTCCACTCCGGGTTTGCGCTTCAATTCTCCGGCATCGTAGGCTCCGACGATTTCCTCCATGGCTTGTTCGGCATGGTTGGGCATAAGTTGCGCGGTCGCCTCATCCACGATTTTCTGGGTGATGACGGTGTGGCCATGTTCCTGCGCATAGCGCATGATGGCCATGCGCGCCATATTTCGGACAAAGGAGGGCACTCGCTCCATTCTGGCTTCTGCTTCATGGGTCCACGATGTGGTGACCCCGGACACGACGTCCACCTCCGGTTGGTGCTCGCGCATACTGAGCAGAATGGCGCAATCCACGTTTTCCAGCAAGTGTTCGCTATTGCCGCCGATATCGAGCTCATCATCGGCGTGGATGCCCAATTTGCCGACGATCAGCAGCGACGGTTTGGTTTTCTTGACATACTTTTCGATTGCGTCGTGGGGCTTGCCATCCAGTAGCTCTGTTTCTATCTCGACGCCGAAATCTTCGGCGATAGAGCGAGCAACGGCCAAGTGGCCGTCATATATTTTGGCCAACCCGGAATCGATAATCTCTTCGTGTAATTTTTCCTGTTCCTTGAATTTGAATATTTTGCCTGCCGCTTCGGACAGCACCCCGGCAATGCGGTTAAACGCAACATAATGGTAATAGGGATCAAAGGCGGCAATCACCTTGACGGGCACTTGCCAGTGTCTGGCCAGCCCCAAGGCGGTGAGCAACCCCCCATATGCCTTGGGCGAGCCGTCCACCGCGACAACAATCGGGCCTTCCTTGATAGAGCAGCCAGGTTCTTTGATGACCAGCGTATCGATAGCAGAACGCCGCGCCACGCGCCTGCATACGGTGCCCAGGCGGCTTCCTTTTATCGCGCCGAGACCCAATGCGCCCATGACGAGCAGATCGTAAGTGCCCGAATTTGTTTCACGCGTGAGCGCCCGGTAATTTTTACCTTCCAGCGAACTGCGCTTGAAGTCGATGCCGAGCTGCTCGCATTCGTTGGCAGCCTGATCGAGATAGGAATCAGTAATAATCGACAAACCACGGGTAATCAGGTCATCGTGTACATCCCGCTGGCGCTCCAACTCCTGCTCTTGCCTGAACTGTTCAGGCAAACCGCCTTCCATCTGACGAAAGCGCATGTCATGCAGTTTGGCGGCATAAACATGGGAGCCGGTGATCACGGAATCATCGGCCAACCCAGCCAATTCCGCAGCACTACGCATCGCGGCATTGGCATGATCGGAGGAATCCAGCGCAACCAGAATATGTTGAAACAGACGGTTGCCAGGTGATGCGTGAAACTCTTCGGCAACGGCCAGAGAAGCTTGGGGCGTCATGTGATGTACCTCTTTTGCTTTAAGCTTTGAACATAGTGAACGGCATTTAAACCACGTGCTTTTTAAAGGTTGAGCATCTATGAATCATCCGTTTAATTTTAGCACCGATGGTGCTAAAAAAGAATGAATTTTTTTGCGGGTGTAAGATTTTTTGTGTAAACGATCACTTGGCGGGAAACTGCCCAACTTCAAGGAAAAATGGCCGTGACCGCAACGGCAACAGCCGCAAGACGGCCAAGGGCGGAGTCGGCGAACTGCCGATAGATATCCCGCGCGACCGCCAGTGCAGCTTCGAGCCGCAACTCATCCCCAAGCATCAAACCCGTTGGACGGGCTGCGACGACAAGATACTGCCCCTGTATGCCCGTGGCATGACGGTGCGCGGCACTGGTGCGGCGCGCAGCAAGGTCGCGTACCTGGCACCGGAAGCCATTGAAACCGTGCTCCCTAAGGCTACCGTGCCGTTGTGCCGCGAGCATGTGGTGCGTTATAGCCTGAACTGCGTGAGCTGGAAATTGCGCATGGGCGCGGCGACTGATCTGCGCGCCATCTGTACCGCCGCCACGGCTGATGAGGCGCTACTAAAGTTATTCTGCTTGGCCATGCAAAACATCAGCAAAAAATGGACGATGTCGATAAGGGGCTGGAAAGCGGCGCTCAAACATTTTACCAGCCAGTTCGAGAAACGGATGCCGCAACATTAACGAATTCCGTTTCCACAAAATCCAGGACACTCATTTTTGTCCCCACATAACGAGAGAGGTATGCCCATGGACTTTCATCCGCTGGACATACCTCGCTCAAGCCATCAGTTATCGCAGATCCAATGTTTCAGACCTGCCTGCACACCTTATCGTGCAAGTGAACCTCGCTAAGGCAAGCCCCCAACGTTTACTCTTTATACTTAACCTCTTTTGCGACCTCTTTCGGTGCGTCTCTGCCGCCGCCTAAAACATATCCACTACCGACGATATCACCACCACGCCCGGGCATATCCGACTCAAGCAGTTCATTCATATCTGCGAAGTCCTGGCTCTTCGATGCATTGAGCGCATCTACATCGCCCTTGATCGGCTTGAAGGTTGATTTAGGGTTAAGATATTCCGCTAGAGTCTTCGGTGGTGAGACATCCTGCATCCCCCGTACGAAAGCGATAACATTCCAGATATCCTGATCCTGCAGAACATTCCCCCAACTCGGCATACACGAAGAAAGCTGCACGGACTCGCCACCACCCTTGATTACATTAAACAATTCAAGGTTGGTTTTCTTTTGCATGTATACGCCCCGGGTCAGTGTCCTTGGCCGCGGATTCAAATCGACCGCGTTGGGTCCGTCACCGTGCATCGTCCAGCCGTGGCAGGCAATACAGTAAGAGTAATACCACATTTTTCCCTGATTTGGATCGGCGCCTTCAACCAGCGATTTACCAAATGTTGGAGAAAAGTTATTCACCCATTGATCGTACACGGCCTGACCTTTCGCGGGGTCCTTCACCCGATTCCACAACTCCGTGTGGGCTGAGCCGGCGCTGGATGAATAACCACTGTCCGTTGTGTGCGTAACTTTGTTGTAGTCTGCTGCCTTGCCTACGCCCGTCAGATAGTCAAACGGCTTGATTCCATAAGTGCTGCCGCCTTTACCTGCCGCAAAATCACTGGCTTCTTTCTCAAAGGCTTTATCCGCCGCTTTTGCTTCCGCTTCAGTGATGGTAGGGCACTCCACCTTCTGCCCTCCGGCTATGCAGCGCAACTCCGCAGCAAAAGTTGCAGAACTTCCCCACATCATGCCCAAACTCGCCATTGCGATTAGGCCTATTCTCAACTTGGCATTCTTCATTTTCGATTTCTCCCTCTTTAGGCCATCCCCGCTAGGGGATGGCCGGTTATTCATCTGTATCTGCGTGTGAAGGGTTAATTACAGCCCCTTTACACGTTCCGCTACTGTGAGCTGACCTTCTTCCAGCAAGCCGGGGAGCATTTGCGCAGCTGCCCAATCACCATTGGCAAGGTTGGAAGGCCCTTTCTTAGGATCGTCAACAAAGAATGTTGCTCTCATTTCCAGATGCAATGGCCCGCAGAAGTGCGTACAGAAGATTTCATATTCCCCTGCAATATCCGCAGTAAACTCGTGCACTGCGGTTACTCCGCGCGGAAGATCCATATTGGTTCTCACGCCATAGGGACCATAGATGGCCAGGCCCATTGTGACATCAGGATTCTTGGTGATACCCGCCGCCTTGTCGATGTTGGTGGCGAATATCCTGACCTTATCACCCAGGTTCACTCTTACCTGCCGGGGAATGTACCCGTAGCTGAAGGCCTTCATGTGAATTTCCTTGACGCCATCGACAGTCTTGATGCCAGGCGGGGTGTTTTCTTTTGGAATAAAGAACCTTTTAACTTTTGTGTGATGAGCAGGATCGAGTACAGCGTTCCAACCCTCATGTATCACTCCGCCTTGCTCTGCCTGGCCCATGGTCCAATCCTTGACAAAATAGGAGAAGAGGCTCTTGGCGTTATGCGGCTCGCCGTCCACCGGCATGATCTTCAAGGTCTTGCCGTAGGTTGGGCTATTTTCGCGCGCATCCCACATCTCAAAGTTAACTGGGAATACGATACCCGTAGGGCTGAACAAACCGGTCGAAAACTTGTTCAAGGACATCACATAAGAGTTATCCGCGCTGATGGCAATATGACCCGTTCTATAGTGAGTCGGAATTTCATCAACCACCTCAAGCTTTGCGTAAGACACTTTCACGTTGGCATCTGCAATAAAGCAACTCTCGTAGACGTACTTGGAAGTTAGCCCATCGGGGCTATCTATACCGGCCCGGTAGACACCACCCTTCTTGTTATACACGTCCATCACGTTATGGAGAGGACCGGCACAGGTCGGAATTACTTTTTTTACCGCCAGCTTGTCCAAATCAATAACGGTCATCGTTGCCGAGAGCTTGTCGGCCACCACCGCAATGGTGCTTTCCGGATTGATATCCACACCATGGGGGTTCTTACCTACCGGTATCTCCTTGATCATCTTGAAAGGGCTGGTGGTAAAAACACCCACGGTGGAATGGTAGTAGTTGTTCGAAAGGACATACTTACCATCCCTGCTAGCGTCAACGTAGTCCGGCGCGCTCGGGGCGGGACCCCAGTCGATCACTTCAGTTTTGCCTGAAGCGATATCCATTTTCATCATCTTGCCGGTATATTCGCCCGTTCCAAACAGATGCTTGCCATCGGTGCTGAGTGCAATATGGTGGAGCCCAAACGGGAAAGGCACCGCGATAATCCTGTTCATAAGGCTCGTTTGCAAATTGAGTTCGCAAACAGTATTGGAGCCTTTGTCGTTGAAATACGCGAATTTGCCATCCGGCGTTCCGTTCTTGTTGCCTTTATTGCTTCCGCCGAACGAAACTTCGTGCAGATCAACACCGCAAGGAATGTGCCGATAGGTCCTGAAACTAGGAACACCTATTATCGCCACAGCGCCGTCCAGACCGCCTGCCGCGTATAGCAACATCGGGTCATGGAGTGGCGAATCCTTGGCTTCTGGAGCCGCATTCTGCCAACCGGGAATAACCTCGGGCTTATCAGCAGCGTTGGCTACCCCGAACATCAAGCAACTCAACAGAGTGCTCATCATAAGAAACTTGTATTTGCCTTGCATTATTACCTCCCCGTACACAACTGCTTAATAATAGGATGGCTCAATGTTGACGCCGATCTGCACCTCAAACATTCACCCAGTTACCACTACAACACTCATCAGCACTCCATCAACCCGGGAAATAATTCTTTACTGACACCCCAGCTTGACGCCCTACAAACACTAGACGCCCTACGAACATTGGCTTTTGCTGCTCTATTTACTACTTTTCGAAACCCATCTGCATTGATTCCGCTACTTAGCGACCTGCCGCTACTGCGGCGTTTTGACGCATCTCTATCAGAGTGGGATATTTACATCAGCCGAGCCTAGTGTATTTGATCTAAATCAATAAGGACAGCTAAAAATAATTTTTTATTGAACTTTTTTGCCGGACTCGACACCGAAGCGAATTTGGTTCCCGTTACTGATTGGGCGGCATTTTATGTTACTCAAGAAAACTTTGGGCGAAGCTAGCAAAATTTTCTCTGGTATGCCAAGCTTCTACTTGCTGTTACTTTGATTCTTGGTTGGCCCGCCGTAACGCCGTTTTGCCTTTCTTTTGGGAGGCGGGTCGGGTCCGACGGTCTGAGTGTGGCTGACCCGGCTCGATTGCAACGGAATGTACAGTATCAAAGCGCTGCCAGCGGGCAGGTCAGCAGATCCTATGAGGTGCGAAGCTCCAACTGTTGATGACTAATCCGTCGCCAGCCATGTTGCAGAAGCTTTCAATACGCGCGAATTCCATAACGGGGTTTGGCGCAGCCATCATCCTATCTGTCTTCCTTCACGAGTTCTGGCCGTGTCTTTTTTTGTATTTAACAGGGGGTAGCCATGGCTTATCTTAAAAAACCCGGCGCTGTCATGTTCGACAGAATCGAACCAGCAGCCTGGGGTGCGGCGTCCTATTTCCATGTCCCACCATCCGAACTTTCGGCGAAGCTTGCCCATTATCTCGAAAGCCAGCGCTGCTCCTTGCCATCTTTTATCGAAAGGAGTTAAAAATGTTTACTCGGATATTATCGGCGCTGCTATGCGCGCTGTTTGTTTTCCCCGCCTCCTCTATAGCAAAGGAAAGGAGCGGGGAGATCGAACTGGCCGTGACCATCTCCGCCCCAGGTGACAGCAAGGATGTCAGAGTCTGGGTTCCCTACCCGGTTTCGGACAGCGTGCAGGATATCTCGAATGTCAGAGTAAACGGCAATTTCTCGCAAAGCGCCATTTACCGTGAGAAAGAAACCGGCAACCTCGCCCTTTATGCCGAGTGGACAGCGCCCATCCAAAACCGGGCAATTACCCTGACCTTTGATGCGACAGGCAGGGAATTGATCCGGAGAGAGTTCCCCGCAGTGGAGCCCGCTATTCCTGTTGAGATAGAAGAGTACCTCAGGAGCACCCGGTTCATTCCGACCGACGGCAAGGTCAGGGAGATTGCGCTCAGCATAACCAATGACAGACAGAAGATCAGTGAAAAGGCCCGGGCCGTTTACCGGTGGGTGGTCGAAAACACGGCGAGGGATCCGGATGTCAAGGGATGCGGCACCGGGGAGGTCGAAAAAGTGCTCACCAAGAGGGGCGGCAAGTGTGCCGATATCAGCTCGGTATTTGTTTCAGTTGCCCGAGCTGCCGGGGTTCCGGCGCGGGAGGTGTTTGGTCTCAGGCTGGGCAAGAAAGATGTGGCTGAAGAAGACATGACCAACGGGCATCACTGCTGGTCCGAGTTCTATGTGCCCGGTTATGGCTGGGTGCCGGCGGACTCCGCCGATGTCAGGAAGATCATGCTGGCAAACAAGCTGGATCTCAAGGGCGCCAAGGACGCGGTCGGCTATTACTTTGGCGGCGTTGATCAATACCGGATTGCGCTGGCCAGGGGCGGTAGAGGGTATTACCTGAACCCGCGCCAGAATGACGGCCCGCTGAACTACTTCATGTATCCCTATGCTGAGGTCAACGGAAAATCACTCGAATGGCTGGCTGCCCAGACTGACTTGAAATACAAGGTCAAATTTAAAGCTCGTTGACCGATCTTTACGTAATTTATGGCAGCCAGATTACCTGCGGCTGTCATTTCTTTCTTGCGTAAGTCGAAATACTGTGCGCTGTGCGCTGGGCGCTAGGCGCTAGGCGCTGTTGCATAGCTATTTCACTGACACATCAAAAACGATGGGCTGGTGGCAGGTTAAATCCCGTCCTGAGATTCCATTATTGATGGAATATTGATTGGGGAAAATGAGATCAATTGCGCCGCAGCGCAGATCATTTCTCTGGTTTGCCGGTAGCTGGAAACAAACTAGCCGGGGCATTTCCTGAATGCCGCCGGCTTGAATCGCTGGATGCTTGCTACCGGTGGCGGTAGCGTAATTCCTGAAAGTATGCAGTTACTTATACTTCGGCTGTTTCGGCAGACGGCCGCTGTCCGCGCCCGCCACGAACTGCACCGATGGCAAACACGCATGCCCCCAGAAAAATGAGCGCAATAAACTCATAATCAGGCACCCCGCCACGCAGGGTCAATAAGCTATCCAGCAAGCCCAACACCATGATGACAAAGCCCAATAACTTGGTTATCACGCCGCGCCTGCCGTATTCAACTTCCATGATAAGGCCCTTTTTATGAACTATCAGGCTGCGGGCTTCCTGGCGCTATGCGCCCACCAGAGCAGACCTCCAACAAACAGTCCCGCGACTATCAGTGCCGTGATGAGGGGCTTGGATCCAGTAGCTGGTTTTAACAGCAACCAGTACCAGGTAGTCAAGGTGTGCTTCGATCCCTTTTCGCTGAAATTACTGCCGTCCCAGGCAGCGAATGCAACAGGGATGAACCGACCCTCAACGAACTGGATATCAGTTTCCGGCGTGGGAGTAGTGAGTGGCCGGGATATCACCACCTTCCAGGTTCCGTTACTATAACTCGCCTTTGCCTTGAGGCCGGCCTCGGTCGCATTGCGCTTCTCGATTTCCTTGAACCCTTTGCTGTTGAGAAGGCTAATAGTCTCCGTTGCATCCTTGGTGCCGCTCTTCCAATGCCAGATATTCACCGGATGTGCCGCATCGCCCATGCCGAAATAGGGTTTTTGCATTTCTTTCGGTATCACGACAGGCAGTTGCACCGCCACACCGTCTTCCTCAATCGGGGCATCGGCAAGCTTCTCGGCAAGGTCGACGCCAGGGATGCTCTGGGTGCGATCATCCCACTCCAGCAGCATTGCAACCATTTTGTCGTTATACAACGCCCGCACCGTGATGGTGTCATCGGAAGGTCTGAAGAAACGCTCCCCGCCGATGATATTCGGAACCAGGAAAAAAGTGGTTGGTGTAGTTTTCTCCC
>JANLID010000210.1 GCA_024654105.1 Gallionella sp.
CTTTGACGGCCTGTCCAAAGTGTTTGATCACCGGCCCGATGTCATTTTCATCGATGTCATGATGCCGCGCCTGGATGGCTACCAGACTTGCGCGCTGATCAAGAATCACCCCCATTTCAAAAATATTCCCGTGGTCATGCTGACCAGCAAGGATACGCTATTCGACCGTGCACGCGCCAAACTGGCCGGTTCGGATCAATACCTGATCAAACCCTTCACCAAAAAGAGCCTGATGGAAGCAATTATTGTCCATACGCGCCAATCGAAGGATTCACACAATGGCAATTAAAAAAGTATTGGTGGTCGATGATTCGGCGACCGAGCGTTACGTCATGGGGGGCATGTTGACCAGGCACGGTTTTGAAGTTTCCTTTGCCGAGGACGGTGAAAAAGGTGTGGCGCAAGCCAGGCTCGACAAGCCGGATCTGGTCATCATGGACGTGGTGATGCCTGGGTTGAACGGCTTTCAGGCAACCCGCGCGATCACCCGGGATGCCGAAACGCGGCATATTCCGGTGCTTATCTGCACCACCAAGGGGCAGGAGACCGACAAGATCTGGGGATTGCGCCAGGGCGCGAAGGATTTCGTGATCAAACCCATCGAGGAAGCGGAGCTGCTGGGCAAGATCGCGGCACTCGGTTAGAGGTGAATTAACGAACATGCCTAAACAGCCTAATTTGCGCGAATCTCAACAGGATGCCACCGCTCGTCCGCAGGCCAAAGACCATGCCGATGATCAGGCATCCACGCTGGGCGTGCAGATAGCGGGACAAAACTGGCTGGTCGATATGCTCGATATCAGCGGGGTGTTGCCGTTGCCGCCGCCAACCCCGGTTCCGCTTACCAAGCCGTGGTTTCTCGGCATGGTCAACGTGCGCGGCATGTTGTATGGCGTAACCGATATGGCCGCCTATCAGCAAAAAGGCAAGGCCACTTCGACCGGCTCAGGACGGGCATCTGGAACGGCCGCCAATCGCATTCTGCTGGTTGCCGAACGCCACGCATTCAACGCGGCGTTGCTGGTGGATTGCGTGCTGGGGCTGCGCAATGCGCAGGCATGGGAACCAAACGGGGTTCAGGGTCAAATGCAGTACCGCGATGAGCGGGGGAATTTGTGGCACAAGCTGGATGTGGTTGACTTGCTGGGCCAGCCGGATTTTTTGCAAATAGGCGTTGAGTAGTTCCCGATTTGGGAGGTAAGGCAACATGGCGTTCAGGTTCACGTTACCAAAATTCAAGCTGCCCGGCAAAAGAACGGCTAGCGCAAACCAGCCGGTCAAGGCGGCAGCACGCTTTGCCTTGCCGATACTGGGGCATCTTTCGATTGCCCGGCAAATAAAATTATTGAGCGGTTCGCTGGTGACATTTTTCTTTATTGCCGCCGTTGCCGCTTATGTCAACAATCGCGAGGCGGCTTACACCGCGCGCTATCTGACGCAGTCCGGCAAATTGCTGATGTTGTCCCAGCGCCTGGCCAAGGACGCGCAATTGAGCGCGCTGGGCGACGCTTCAGCGTTTCAGGGGCTGGTACAGAGCAAGGAAAATTTTGCCGGCATTCTGCGTTTGCTGGACGAGGGAGACAGCAGCCTGCCGGCGACCGGCAGCGCTGCACGTGAAGTGCTGGATGAACTGCTGGTGAGCGCGAACAAGACGCTGTCGGACGTGCAAGCGCTGGAGGAAGGACGCCTTGGACTGCTGACGCTGGGCGCCACCGTCACCGGGATTGAAGCCACGAGTATCGAGTTTCGCCATCTGACCAGGCGCTTGGTCGAGTCTGCCGGCGGCGCACAAAAGGAATCTGCCGTCAGGTTCGCCTTGTCTTCCGAGCGGATTGCCAGAGATGTTGCGCGGGCATTGGTAGCCGACGTTTTCCTGGAACAATTGGCCGCATTGAGCGTGGAGGTTGCTGCCGCCGAGGAAAGCCTGGTAGCATTGCCGGCGGCGGATCCGGTAGTACAGCGATTGGCGGTGCTGTTTGGACCGTACCGTGACAACATCAAAATACTGAATGCGCAGTCGCGCGCATTGGTAAAGGCGAAAAATGCCGCCAAATCGATTTCCGGCAATATCGACCTGGTGCTGGCGAAAAGCCAGCGCTTGATCGATGCATACCAGTCAGGCTGGGCGGCGCGCATTTCCGGCCCGGTTGCCGTGCTGGCCGGGATGCTGGTGTTGCTGCAACTGCTGGTTCTGGCAAAAGTTTACCTGATCGATTCGCGCCAGCGCGCCGAAGAGGCGGAAAATTCCAACCGGCGCAACCAGGAAGCGATCCTGCGCCTGATGAACGAATTGAGCGAGCTGGCGGAAGGGGATCTGACGGTGCGCGCCACGGTGTCGGAGGACATCACCGGCGCGATTGCCGACTCGGTAAATTACACCACCGAAGAACTGCGCAAGCTGGTGGCGCGGATTACGGTGGCGGCCGACCAGATGGGACGTGCGACACGGCAGGCCGAGCAGATTTCCAAGGGATTGCTGGAGGCGACGCAGAAACAGGCAGAGGAAATCAGGGAAACAGGTGATCTGGTGGGGTTGATGACCAAGTCAATCCAGGAAGTGGATAGCAGCGCCGCCAAAGCGACCGAGGTCGGACAGCATACCCTGTCGGCCGCCGAGCTGGGCGGCCAGGCAGTACGCAATACCATTGCCGGTATGGACGGCATTCGCGAACAGATACAGGACACTGCAAAGCGCATCAAACGTCTTGGCGAAAGCTCGCAGGAAATCGGCGAAATCGTTGGCCTGATTTCCGACATTACCGAGCAGACCAATGTGCTGGCGCTGAATGCGGCGATTCAGGCAACGTCCGCCGGCGAAGCGGGGCGAGGTTTTTCGATGGTGGCGGAAGAAGTGCAGCGTCTCGCCGAACGTTCTGCCGAGGCAACCAGGCAGATCGGCGCGCTGGTAAAAACCATCCAGAGCGATACTCAGGATGCGGTGGCGGCGATGGAGAAGAGTACGCTGGGTGTGGTGGAAGGCGCCAAATTATCCGATGTGGCCGGCCAATCGCTGCACGAAATCGAGCAGGTCTCCAGGGATCTGGCATCGCTGATCAGCAGCATTTCCGTATCCACCCAGGTGCAAACCGATATGGCCGGTGAAGTGGCGAATGCGATGCTGAACATCCTGAAAATTACCCAGCAAACTACTGACGGC
>JANLID010000218.1 GCA_024654105.1 Gallionella sp.
AGGTAGGGGCGTGATTTACCTCGCAGAGGTTCTTGTACCCTGTGGGTATCACGCCCTGATTTCTAAATGTATAAAAATAAGGGCGCGATGAATCGCGCCCCTACAATCACCATGATAAGTTCATCTGACATTCTTCACGGCAAAATCCTGATCGTCGACGATCTGGAAGCCAATATCCTTCTGCTCGAGCGGATGCTGCGCGGTGCCGGCTATGATTCCATCACGTCCACGATGGACCCGAGCAAGGTCTGCGAGCTTCACCTCAAGAACCATTACGACTTGATCCTGCTCGATCTGCAGATGCCCGGCATGAACGGCTTCCAGGTGATGGAGGGACTCAAGAAAATTGAACCGGACGGTTACCTTCCGGTGCTTGTCATCACCGCTCAACCAGGCCACAAGCTGCACGCACTTCAGGCCGGCGCGAAGGATTTCATTAGCAAGCCGTTTGATCTGGCGGAGGTGCTGGCGCGCGTTCACAACATGCTGGAAGTTCGCCTGTTGCACGGGGAAACGAAGAATTACAGCGAAGCACTGGAACAAAAGGTTCATGAAGTGGAGGCCAGTCACGATCTGATCCGTCGCCAAAGTGACGAGGTCAAGAGACTCTACGAGGAACTCGTGGCGGAGCACAAGCGGTCAATCGAGTTGAGCGCCCAGCCTGGCGCCATGGTGGGCGTCGAAAAGGAGGAACGTCTTGCCACGCACTGGCTCCGGAGCATGAGGCTCCGTCACCCGTGGCTGCAGTTCAACCTGCTCACCTCCTTGGCGGGTGGCGGCATGGTATTGATCTTCCATGACACCATTAACCGGCTGTTGATTCTCGCCGTGTTCGTACCGATTCTGATCAGCCAGACGAGCAACACCGGCGGCCAGACGCTGGCAATCACCCTGCGCGGACTCTCGCTGGGCGAGTTGGAAGCGGGCAAGGAAAAAACACTGGTCATGAAGGAAGCTCTGCTCGGCTTGCTGAACGGCGTCCTCGTCGGGCTGGTGGCGGCCATCGCCATGTATGCAGCCGCTACCCTCATGCACTTGTCCACCGCCCCCATCCTCAGTGTTGTCGTGTTCCTCGCCATGACCGGCAGTTGCGTCATCAGCGGCATTTGTGGCGCAATCGTGCCGCTCGCTTTGAAAAAATTCGGTGCAGACCCCGCCACCGCTTCGAGCATTGTGCTTACCACGGCCACCGATGTGGCGGCTCTGCTGTTGCTGTTTGGTCTGGCGACGATTCTGGTGAAGTGAGACGTGTTGGGTTAGGGCAGTCTGTAGTTCGGGATTTATCCCGGCATACTAAAGTCGGATTGAAACCCGACCTCCATCGGGCGAGTGAAGACAGGGGGAAAATCTACCAGAACAAATAAGGAGCTGCGATTCTCATGATAAGTTCATCTGACATTCTTAACGGCAAAGTCCTGATCGTGGATGATCTGGAAGCCAATGTCCTTTTGCTCGCGCGAATGCTGGCTTCCGCTGGCTATACTTCCGTCGCATCAACGATGAGCCCGCTTGAGGTCTGCGAGCTTCACCGCAACAACCGCTACGACCTTATCCTGCTCGATCTCCAGATGCCCGTCATGGACGGATTCCAGGTGATGGAGGGACTCAAAGAAATCGAACCGGACGGCTACCTTCCGGTGCTGGTCATCACCGCGCAACCGGCCCACAAGCTGCGCGCGCTCCAGGCCGGCGCGAAGGATTTCATCAGCAAGCCGTTCGAGCTGGCCGAGGTGCAGGCGCGCGTTCGCAACATGCTGGAAGTGCGCCTGTTGCACAAGGAATTGCACAATTACAACGACGTGCTGGAACAACGGGTACAGGAAAGGACCGCCGATCTCCAGGAAAACTATCGGGAAGCCATTTTCACGATGACGCGCGCGGCGGAATACAAAGATCAACATACCGGCGCTCATGTGCAGCGCATTGGCTATTACAGCCGCGAGCTCGCCAAGCTGCTTGGTCAGAATGAAGCGTTTATCGACCAAATATTTTTCGCTGGCCCGATGCACGACATAGGCAAGATAGGCATCCCCGATCATATCCTGCTCAAGCTGGGCCGCTTCACGCAGGATGAGTGGGAAGTCATGAAGGGGCACGCCGCGATGGGTGCAATGATCCTGGGCAATGGCAAGTCTCCTTATTTCAAGATGGGTGCCGAGATCGCGCTCAATCACCATGAACGTTGGAACGGCACCGGATATCCGAATGGCAAACGAGGCGAGGAAATTCCACTGGCGGCGCGCATTGTGAATATCTGCGACATCTACGATGCCCTGCGCAGCATGCGAACCTACAAGCCTGCTTTTGATCATCTGAAGGCCTTGGACATCCTTACTCATGGCGACAATCTCTCCCTGCCGGAACATTTTGACCCGGTTATTTTTGCCGCATTCATGCAAAACCATCACCTGTTCGAAGACATCTTCAAGAGTTACACGGAAGAACTATTGATTTGGAAATGGAATGAAACCGGACAAACACCATGATTAGCGAACAAGAAATTCTTAACGCCAGTATTCTGATCGTTGACGATCAGCAATCCGGTGTCCTTCTGCTCGATCGGATACTGCGCGATGCCGGCTATATTTCCATCGAGTCTACGACTGATCCGCACGAGGTCTGCGAGCTGCACCGCAAAAACCACTACGATCTGATCCTGCTCGATCTTCTGATGCCCGGCATGGATGGCTTCCAGGTGATGGAATGCATGAAGGAAATCGAAATAGACGGCTATGTTCCGATATTCGTGATCACGGCCCACCCAGATCACAAGCTGCAGGCGCTGACCTCCGGCGCGAAAGACTTCATCAGCAAACCATTCAACCTGATGGAAGTCAAAACGCGCATTCACAACATGCTGGAAATTCGGTTGCTGTACAGAAAGTCAAAGGATTCCAACAAGGTGCTGGAATCCTTGGCGCTGCATGACGCGCTGACCGGGCTGCCGAATCGACGGCTTTTAATCGACAGACTTTCGTTGGCCATCGCCCATGCACGCAGGAACAAGCGCACTATGGCGGTGATGTATCTGGATTTGGACGGGTTTAAGGAGATCAACGACACCTTGGGTCACGATGCGGGCGACACGCTGCTGAGCATGGCCGCCGCTCGCATGGTGGCCGCTGTGCGTCAAGAGGACACGGTGGCGCGCTTGGGTGGCGACGAATTCGTGATTGTGTTGCCGGAATTAGGTCATGCCGATGATGTGGCCAAGCTGGCGTCAAAAGTGATACAGGCCGTGTCACAACAATCCTATAGCATTCAAGGCCGCGGCATGAACATGACCACCAGCGTCGGTGTCAGTATTTATCCCACGCATGGCGGGGATGCGGAGACGCTGATGAAGAGCGCGGATCTGGCCTTGTATGAGGTTAAGCGCACCGGCAAGAACGACTATCGCATCGCAGCGCGCACCAACCTGTTGGCGACGGCGTAGTTGGACGTAACTTGCCTACATAGGACTGAGTCTCAATGCAAATGAAGGAAAGCGAATTTTATGGTTAGTGCCGCCAATATTCTTAACGCCAGTATTCTAATTGTTGACGATCTGGAAGCTAATGTCCTTCTGCTCGAGCGGATGCTGCATGGTGCCGGCTATGTTTCCATCACGTCCACGATGAATCCGCGCGAGGTCTGCGAACTTTATCTCAAGAACCGCTACGACTTGATCCTGCTCGATCTTCAGATGCCGGGCATGGACGGATTCCAAGTGATGGAAAGCCTGAAGGAAATCGAAACGGAAGGCTATCTTCCGGTCCTCGTGATTACCGCCCAACCGGGTCACAAGCTGCGCGCGCTGGAAGCCGGGGCGAAGGATTTCATCAGCAAGCCATTTGATCTGGCCGAGGTGCTGGCGCGCGTTCACAACATGCTGGAAGTACGCCTGCTGCATCTGGAAACGAAGAAACTCTACGATCGAGTCGTGGCGGAGCAGATGGTGTCGGAGCGCCTGCTGCTCAACGTGCTGCCCCAGGCCGTTGCCGAGCGGCTAAAGAAACAGAGCGGCGTCATTGCCGACAGCTTGCTGGAAGTCATCGACGACAACTTTGTGCCACTCATCGCCGATAGCTTCGAGGATGTGACGGTGTTGTTCGCGGACATCGTGGGATTCACTAAATTTTCTGCGGGGGTGGACCCCGAGAAGCTGGTGGCTTTGCTCAACGAAATCTTCACCGACTTTGACAGCATTGCGGATCATCGCGGCCTTGAGAAGATCAAGACCATCGGCGATGCGTATATGGCGGTAGCCGGGATACCTGTTCCTGCGGCCGATCATGTGGTGCGGACGGCGAACATGGCGTTGGACATGATGGACGCGCTGGACGCCTTCAATGAGCGCAACGGCTACACGCTGCAGATGCGCATCGGCATCAATAGTGGTGCGGTGGTGGCCGGCGTTATCGGCAAGCGCAAGTTCATTTACGACCTGTGGGGTGACACGGTGAATACCGCCAGCCGGATGGAATCCCACGGCGTGGCCGGGCGAATCCAGGTAACGGACACTACCCGGCAGCAGTTGGGTGAACTGTTCATGTTTGAAGAGCGCGGTGTCATTGATGTCAAGGGTAAGGGCGAGATGCACACCTGGTTCCTGACGGGCATGACGAGTAGCTATAACCAATGATTTGCCCTGTGTTCATATAGGCCGAAAGGTGCAAAGCCCCGCAGTAGCCGGTGAGTTCACGGATGTGCAGAATGTGACCTAATCGATGCACGGGCGACCCACTCCTGTATCAGGCTGAACCCAACCGCAAGCAGCGTCGGCCCGATGAAAACGCCAACGAAGCCGAAGACGAGTACTCCCCCTATCACACCAAACAAACCCAGGATAAACGGCAAGTTGCTGCTGCGGCTGATGAGCAGGGGTTTCGCTACGTTGTCCACGCCGCTGATCAGGAAAAATCCCCACAGCAGCATAAAAATTCCCCATCCCGCGGTATCCTGGTAGAACAGCCAGATGGCCGCTCCACCCCATATCAGGGGTGGCCCAATGGGAGTCAGGGAGAGCAGGAAAGTGGCAACGCCGAGCAGTAGTGCTGCCGGCACGCCTGCGATGGTGAAACCAATTGTGGCCACGATACCCTGCGCCAGAGCGGTTCCCAATAGCCCGTACATGACACTCTGCACGGTGTTGTTGATGATGCCAAGGACATTCGTCGCACGGGTTCCGACCACCCGATCCATCGCCACGTTGAGAAAACGCACCAACGCTACGCCATCGCGATAGAAGAAGAAACTGACGAAGGCGGCCAGACTCATATCCAAGACACCCTGGCCAAGCAGCATTCCGCCCGCCAGTAGAAAATTTTTGACAGGCTCCAGTAAACGCTTTTCCAGAGCGAGCATTTCTTCGTGGTTGGTGGCGAGCAGATGCCAGTATTCATCAAGTGGTACGCCGACTATCGGCACCCCCTTTAGCCAAGCCGGAGGCTCCAGCGGTCCGGCCTCGACGGCCTGCTTGATTCCATCGTAAAAGACGGTAACGTTATCGGCAAGATTGTATGCTACCAGTGCCAGCGGCAGGATAACCACGCATGCCAGCGATAGTGTCATGGTGAATGCGGCTATATTTTGCCTGCCCTTCATTTTGCGCAATAACCAAAGATAAAGAGGCCAAGTCGAGACACACACTACGGCGGCAAGCAACGTCGCGGCCAGAAACGGCCTCAGCACCAGAAAGCAACCTGCCACCAGAATAAACGCGGCGGCAAGTGAAGTGAAATTCTCGAAGCGTTTTTCCATAAAATTGTGCCTTTCCCTTGAGAGCTTATGCTGATTTGTCTTTTCTTCATAGTGTGGACGGAGCATGATAGCCGCTTGAAGGAGGTGCTGATGTATATAAAGGTATTAGTCACTTATCGGTTAAATCCTCGCAATTTGTGACAAGAATGTATCGTAAATCAAACACTGGCGCGGCTTTCCAAGTAAATTTGAATCAGGTCAATGTAGGGTGGAAAAAGCGCAGCGTTTCCACCAAGGGATTGTCTCGGCGGATTGGTGGATACACGCTGCGCGCTTTATCCACCCTACATTTTTTGGTTCCGGCTTGTCCGGCTTAGGTATGTATATGGGCATCGCAAAACTTGCAGTGACGCTTTGCCTGGCACAGCTCGCAGGTTGTAGCTCAATACCTACCATGGTACCAGACATGGCGATGCGACCATCGCATCCTGTGCAGCTCGACGGTGCGCATGGCCCACTGACTGCCAAGCAGAGCAAGGCGATTCTCGCCAGGCTTAAAAAAAATGGTGAAGACACCAATATATTCGATAAACATCTGGCGCTGGAAGCAGAGATTGTCGGCAGCCCACTGGTGGTGGGCAACAAAGTGGAGCTGCTGGTCGATGGGCCGACAACTTATAACGCCATGTTCGCAGCCATAGAGAATGCGAAGGATCATATCAATATGGAGACCTACATTATCGAAGATGATGAGGTCGGGCGGCATTTTGCCGAGCTATTAATCGGCAAACAGCGCAGCGGTGTGCAGGTAAACCTTATTTACGATAGCGTGGGGGCAATCAACACGCCCAAAGAATTCTTCAACCCGCTGAAAGAAAGCGGTGTGAATGTTCTGGAATTCAATCCGATTAATCCGCTTAATGCGCGTAACGGCTGGCAAGTAAGCCGGCGTGATCACCGCAAACTATTGATCGTGGATGGGCAGGTCGCCTTTGTCGGCGGTATCAATATCAGTAGCGTATATTCCAGCGGGTCATTCGGCAGGTCCAGATCGAGCAAAAACAATACGCCATGGCGTGATACCCATTTACGTATGGCGGGGCCGGTTGTCAACGAATTTCAGAAATTGTTTATGGCGACATGGGGCGAGCAAAAAGGCGAGCCATTGGCGCCGAGAAATTATTTCCCTGAGCCTGCCAGTAAGGGCAATGAGGTAGTGCGTGCCATTGGCAGTTCGCCTGAGGAGCCTTACAGCCAGATCTATGTAACTTTACTCTCCGCTATCAATAGTGCGGAAACCCAGGTTTTTTTGACCAATGCCTATTTTGTTCCTGATCCGCAATTGCTCGCCACACTGAAGGAGGCGGCACAGCGCGGAGTAGACGTGCGGCTGTTGTTGCCCGAAAAAATAGATTCGGTACTGGTGTATTACGCATCGCGCTCTTATTACGATGAGCTGCTGAGCGCCGGCGTAAAAATCTATCAGCGGCAGGATGCATTGCTGCATGCCAAAACCGCGCTCATAGACGGTGTCTGGTCAACCGTAGGCTCAACCAATCTCGACTGGCGTAGTTTCCTCCACAACCAGGAAATCGATGCCGTCGTGCTGGGGCAGGATTTCGGTGCGCAAATGCAGGCCCTGTTCGAGAAAGACCTGAAGTCATCCAGGCTCATTACGCTCGAGGCATGGAGAAAACGTTCAATCGGCGCCCGCATCAAGGAAAGGGCGGCGCGCTTGTGGGCGCACTGGTTGTGAGCCGTCAGCATGCGTTGATTCAGATCGGGGTTATGCAATGCAACATATTTTTCGAATGAGGATAAGGCGTATGCGTTTTATACATGGCGGCATAAATCTACTGCGCAACTTGAGGGCAAGGTCGTTGCGATGGCTGACGGTGTTTTTGCTTATCTGCGGTGTAGGGTTCGCTGGCGGGAAGTCTTTTGCCGCTGAGCCGGATATGTCCGCCGCATCGCTACGCGCCAAGTTCACGGAATTGGGCGACCAGTTGCGCAATAATCAGTTTCAACGCCCGCTCTATCTCGATTCTGCGGAATCCTCGCACGATTTGAAGGGCGAAATCTATGCCGTGGTCGATTACCCATTTGCCGCCGTTAACATGGCGCTCAACAACTCGGCGCATTGGTGCGACGTGCTTATACTGCATCTCAATGTCAAATACTGCCATGCCTCCAGCAACAAGGCCGGCACTGTCCTCAGCGTAAATCTCGGCAGAAAATATTTTCAGCCGCTGGCGGATGCCTATCGTGCAGAGTTCAACTATCGCGGATTAATCGCGATGCCGGATTATTTTGCAGTGGAACTCAATGCCAAAGACGGCCCCTTGAGCACACACGACTACCGCATCTGGATTGAGGCCACACCGCTTGAAAACGGGCGCACCTTTCTGCATTTCACTTATGCCTATGCCTTTGGCTTTACAGGGCGCATCGCCATGCAAGGCTATCTGGCAACAATCGGCAGGGACAAGGTTGGATTTACCGTCACCGGCAAACAACCCAATGGGCAGCCTGATTATATTCAAGGGGTGCGCGGGGTGGTGGAGCGCAACACCATGCGTTATTACCTGGCTATCGACGTTTATCTTGCCGCGTTGACCACACCACCCAAGGAGCGGCTGGAGAAACAGTTGCAGCTTTGGTATGACGCAACGGAACAGTACGCCCGCCAGTTGCATGAAGTAGAACGGGACGATTATCTCGAAATGAAACGTAAGGAATATCAGCGTCAACAGGTGAAACGGTAAGTTATAAAACAGTCTAATCTTCCGTTATCGACCCGCAACCAACATTAAGGATCAGAATTTCAAGGCACTTGGCAACCACGTTCGTTGTATTTACTCCATATCACCTTGAATCATCGAATAGTATCTCCAGTCGCACGCTGAGGGCAGGGCTGGCGTGAAAATTCTTTTCTCTGGGGAAATGCAGTTGCGGGCTTAATTCAAAGAATAGCCATTCCTTATGCAATCGGTAACGATAAAACAACAGCGCGACATAATCCGTCACTTGAACCTGCGGATTGCTGACCCCAATCGCACTCGCCTGATACAGCAAGGCGGTACGATCATTCAGGGTGTGATAAAACGATAGATCCTGGCGCAGGTCGAAGTTCTTTTTGTCATTGAGATAGGTGGCATTCGTGGTTGAACGAAACAGAATCGAGTCACTTACAATATGCTCCAGATCAAGCTGACTGGTTTCGCCCACACCCAGGGTGTTAAACCAGTACACAGACTCCGCAGCTTTCAGCCGCCATTCACCCATAGTAGCTGCGTAGCTACCCCTGGTGCGTACGAAAGGCTTTACCGGGATTGGAAATTTAATCCCCGCATCAGTATTGAAGTTCCAGACGTTTTCCTCTGCTGCAACAACGCGCACAGCCACGGCAAGACTCTTGGGCGTAACGATTTTATTACGAAGCGCGGCATTATCTTGTGCTGGTGTTGCCGCAGGAATTATATTGTTCTCAGGGTCTGTTTCCAGCAACAGACGTAATCGTCCCTCGGTTACAGGCAATCTCAAGTTTATCCTGGCCCCAAGATCGTAGTTGCGATCATTGCCATATCCAGCACCCCCGGTAAGATTCAGCTGAATTACAGTTTGATTGCTTTCCTGATAATGACGATCACCGCCAAAGAAGCGGTCGATACTGTTTGCGAAGCTGGTAATTTTCCCGGATAAATAATTACGCGGGTCTTCCATGGAATCATAGCGATCAGACTTTTGTGTTGGTGGGACAACATAGGGTTCCGGAGGGTCAGATTGTTCCGCGCCGAGCAGCTGTAGCGGAAAGAGAAGAGCCATGCCCAACAGCAGGCCTGGAGAAAGGCTGGAAGACTCAATAGGTTTATGTTCAAAGGAATGCATTCGGGCTGGCCTTTCATAATGTAGCTGCATAAGTTAAGCCTCTTGCGCTACGGGAGCTTCCTGGCCAAGCGAAACCCGTAGAAGCTATATCGTAGCTCAGGCTTGTAGCTGTTACGTACAGCTGCGCGCACGTTCCGCGGATCGTTGTTCCACGAACCGCCGCGAAGTACGCGTTTCGCGCCATCCCCCTGCCAGGCACTGCTGTCAGCCGGGGCGTCGTTATAGCTGTCGTGATAACTGTCCTCGGTCCATTCCCACACGTTTCCCAGCATGTCCTTCAATCCGAAGGCATTGGCCTTGAAGCTGCCTGCCGGAGCGGTATAGTCAAAACCATCCATGCACTTATGCGCCGACCAGGATGATGCGCCAGGTATCTGTGCTTGTGCCGTCTTGTCCGCAACGTTTGCATATGCGCAAGCCTCTTCAGGTTTGTCCCCCCAGTAACGTGCGGTACTGGTGTTGCTACGGGCGGCGTATTCCCACTCGGCCTCTGTCGGCAGACGGTATTTTTTTCCGGTCGTGCGTGACAGCCATTTTGCATAGGCTTTGGCATCGTTCCAGTTGATACAGGCGACAGGGTGCTTGTCGTCTTGTGCGTAGCCAGGTGCGAGCCAGTTGCCAGTGCGCTCTTCAACTTTACCGCCCTGATGCGTCCAGCATTTGTCGCCGGTGCTGTATTTGGTTTTTTTCACGAATGCCGCAAACTGGCCCCGGGTGACCTCGGTCTTGCCCAGAGCGAAGGCGGCAACATTGACCCGATGCACAGGGCCTTCGTCGTCATCCCGCCCGGCTTCAGAGCCGGGAGAGCCCATATCAAAGCTGCCCGAGGGGATGACTACCATCTCTGGACAGGTTGGGCAGTCGCGGAAGATTTTGCCTGCTTTGGGTGCTTGCGCGGTTTTAGATGGCTTAACTGCTTTGACCTGCTTAGCTGCTTTGACCTGCTTAGCTGCTTTGACCTGCTTGGCTGCTTTGACCTGCTTGGCTGCTTTGACCTGCTTGGCTGCTTTGACCTGCTTGGCGGTTTGGGCTTGGGCAGGTATCCACATCAAACAGAAGGTGGCGATAATGAGACCGAGCAGGTTGCGCATTGGGGCTTGTCCAATATTATTTAATTGGTTGATTAAGCACTTCTCGTCTATGTAATTTCATTAATAAATTCTGGTAAATCAGGAGCGATTCAGTATTGGGTTTAGCTCAACGTAAATAAACCGACTTACCCTTGGATTTTCGATACAAAAGGTAACTATGCAAAAACCAACCTAAAATAAATCCAATCATCAATGTGAAAAATATCAACAACGCACTCGACATTGAGGCTCTCCAGTATAGAAAGCCGATTTCGACTACAGCGACATTTTGAGCGATAAATACCACCGCCAGGCTTGAGAGAATAAGTATCAGTGTTAATCTCAAATTCATTTTGGCTATGTCATCATTACTTGTTGATGTTGCATAACATCATGAATCTATGTGAAATATGTAGGGTGGAAAAAGCGTAGCGTTTCCACCGATGGATGGTGGATACGCGCTCGCGCTTTATCCACCCTACACAATGTTCAACAGTTAAAAGTGACATAGCCTTCATTTTTCGAGCCGCATCTCAAACTGACGGAAAAATCTCTGTATTTGCCGATGGATTGAATGGTGCCGCTTCACTTGAATTTGGCATGTGCGCTAGCTATACCGGCTTTAAGGTCATCCCAGATTTTGTCCGCCGTTTCCTTGGCCTGTTCCCATGCTTCGCCACTGGCCTTTCCCAGCTCCTGCATCTTTTCGGATGCCGCACGCTGTTTGGCGCGCAACCCATGAAGTTCCTCGGCGCGTTTGACCCGCATGTCGGCACCGATGTTCTCCATCCTGGCTTCCAATAAATCAATTTGTGCGCCCCATTCTTTCAGTTGCGCCGCCATTTTTTGTTTATATGCGTCTTGAATTTCCATGATCTACTCCTTAGTGTAGTGGGCAGCAACTCAGCCTTAATTGACGGGTTTTAGCACTAACCGGTTTTCCACACGATTGACTCCGGCAACTGCGCCGGCAAGTGCTTGGGCTGTATCGCTATTCGGCTGCGAATTGACCGAGCCGGTTAATGACACCACACCGTTGACGGTATCAACACTGATTTGTAGTGTCTTGAGGCCGGGTTCGGCAAAAATGGCGGCTTTGACCTTGGTCGTAATCTCGGCGTCATCGATGGCTACACCTGCTTTCTCACTTTGCTCGGCCATTTTTACAGCGGCCTTATCGGACGCTTCACCTATTTGCTTGCCGGTGTCGTTAATCGTTTGATCGATTCTTTTACCGGCGGTCTCAGCGGGTCCCGGTTTGTCGCATGCGGCAAGGCCAACAGCAATGAGCGTCATCATGCCGATTGTTTTTAAATTCCTTAACAATTCCATTTTGGCTACCTAATTATTGAACTGAGTTATAGCAATCGAAAAATCAACCCGCCATTGATTGGCGGGTTGAATGGAGAGCGTCGGGCATCCTGAAGTAAATTCCAGAAGAGCCGTCCGACAGCGAGCCGGCTTGCTACTTGAGTCGCATGTCATTCTTGACCGACTTCACGCCCTTGACGCTGCGTGCAATTTCAGCTGTCTTGTTAATGTCGGATCGGGAATTGACGAAGCCGCTCAGTTGAACAACGCCTTTGAAAGTTTCGACGTTGATTTCGGCCGATTTCAGCGAAGGCTCGTTAAGGATTGCAGATTTCACTTTGGAGGTAATGACGGTATCGTCAATATACTCTCCGGTTCCCTCATGAGTGGGGGTCGATGCGCATCCGAGAACAGAAGCCAGCGCCATGGCGAAGAAGAAAGTGGCAAACCGCTTGATGGTAAGTTTCATGATAGTGCTCCTTAAAATAGGGTAAATCCTGATTAAATTAAAAATGGCTCTCTAAGTCCGATACGACAACTACGATACAACAACTACGATACGACAGCTGCAATTATGACAACTATTTGGATATTCGCGTAGCGGAAACTTCGACCTCCACGCGGCGATCAGGCGCCAAGCAGGCGACCAGTTTCTTGGTTGCCTTGTTGCCTTTGCATTCGCCCGGTTTCGTTACGGGATTTGCTTCACCCACCCCCCTGGCCTCAATCTTGTCAGCGGGGACACCTGCGGATTCGGCCAGATAGGCTTTGGCCGCTTCGGCGCGTTGTGTCGAAAGTTTCTGGTTGTATTTTTGCGAGCCAATCCGATCGGTGTGACCTGTTATCGTAATGACCTCAAAGTTGGCGCCCTTTAGTTCTGTAGCAAACTTGTCGAGAGCCTGTTGACCTGCAGGTGTCACCGTTGCCTTGCCGAAACCAAAAAGAGCATCTGCGGAGGAATCTGCGGAAAAGGTCGCTTTCCTCGACTCTGGCGGCGGTGGTGGAGGTGGTGTCGCAGCCACCGGTTTGGGGGCGGGGGCGGCGGACACAGGCTCAGGTGCCGACGTTTTCGGTGTGGGGGCAGACGCTACTTTCTTGACCAGATCAGGGTCGCATTCCTCAATCGCCATAGCCGGTGTCCAGAATCCGGTTCTCCAGCATTGGTTGTAGTTGTTCTTGACCACGTTGCCACGCGTATCGGTCAAATAACCTTCCTTGCTGACTTCATCTGCGGAAACATTGCCAACCAAGGTTAAAGAAGCCATGGCGAGCATATTAAAAATGACTTGTGATGTTTTCATGTTTTTCTCCTTAAAGTTATTACTGACGAGCAGTTTGAAACTATAAATCCGGCGCACAGTGAGCCGCAGGCAATGACATTACAGGTCAGTAACGAGACACGCGGTCGTTTTCGATACGGACTCGGTCTCCGACGCGCAACTCGATAATGCTTTGCTGCGTCACGGTTTGAAACCTCCCGTTATCAAGCCGAACCCGAATATGATAGGCGTCTTGCTGCTTACTGCTTTTTTCTATCTGATGACCCGCTACGGCGCCACCTACCACACCGGCAACGGTCGCAACATCCTGGCCGGTGCCGCCGCCGACTTGATGCCCGAGCACTCCGCCTACGATGCCACCGATGACGGCGCCAGCACCTATGTCGCTGCTTCCACGAGCTGTCTCAATCGCATCAATCACACCATAAGCAGCGCCGGAATAGGATGGCGAAGATGACGCGGAGCGGGAATCGGTATTCGCGCAACCACTCATCAGGACTGCTACGGCAAGAAAAGTTGCGATAACTGTTTTGGCTGTTTTCATAAATCCCCCTAAATTGATGGTCGAAGACTAGCCGCAAAAAAATATGCAGTCTGTGCGGTGTCGTACATAAGGGTAAAGCGCAGCGTTTCCACCAACGGGTTATCTCGGCGGATTGGTGGATACACGCTACGCGTTTTATCCACCCTACATCTTTTGGTTCCGGCTCGTCCGGCTTAGGATGAATGACCCTCAGCTTGGCACACTTCAATCACTTCGGGTTGAATTCCCCGCTGCTTGCGGCGTAGTATTTTTCGTAGGGTGGATTAAGCGCGTAGCGCGAATCCACCGAAACAGACGGTGGATACACGCCTTCGGCGTTTTATCCACCCTACCCAATACCCCGCCGCTTGCGGCGGGGTGGTTTATTATTGGAGCCCCGCTTTGTTGCGTCGCATCCATCTGTGCTCTAGCGCACAGAAATCGTCTTAAGAAAGGTAGAGCATTGGTACTGCGGTATAGTACTCTTGTGTGATCGGATATTTAACGTGGAGGAATATGAAATGAACAAGATACAAAAATTTGCAGTGAATATGGCAACGATGACCTTGCTGGTCGGCTTGGTGGGTTGCGCCGGAATGTCGGCGCAGGATAAAAGCACCGCGATTGGTGCTGGTGTCGGCGCTGTGGGCGGCTCCATACTGACTGGCGGCAGCGCCGTCGGCACGGTGGGTGGCGCGGCGGTCGGCGGTGTCATTGGCCACGAAATCAAAAAATAACATCGCAGTCATCTATGCAACAGTCGCGGGGG